>NZ_MVPX01000068.1:0-27732 GCF_002043085.1 Gordonia sp. i37
TGGTGACCGGCGCAACATCAGGTGCGCCGTCATATATCACCGAGTGGAGGCGTCACACCGTGAGCACCGAATCAGCAACGCAGGGCCTGGCCGAAGCGGCCCCCCAACCGGTCATCACGGTCACCCGGCACGACGAGATCGCCGTCATCACCCTGAACCGCCCGGACCGGCTCAACGCGTTCACCTTCGAGATGGGTGAGCAGATCCAGGTGGCCTTCGACGAGACCGACGCCGACGACTCGGTGCGCGCGGTGGTCATCACCGGCGCCGGCCGGGCGTTCTGCGCCGGCGCCGACCTCGCTGGTGGCGCAACCACATTCGAGCTCGAGGAGAAGGAGGCCGGTGAGGTGCCGCCGGATTCCGGTGGCCGGCTGACGCTGCGCATCTTCGCCTCGCTCAAGCCGGTGGTGATGGCGATCAACGGCCCGTCCGCAGGCGTCGGCGTCACCATGACCCTGCCCGCCGACGCCCGCATCGCCTCGGAGAACGCCCGCTTCGGGTTCGTGTTCACTAAGCGCGGACTGGTGCCCGAGGCGGCGTCCACCTGGTTCCTGCCGCGCCTGGTCGGGCTGCCGACCGCGCTGCGCTGGACGTTGGGGGCGCAGATGGTCGGCGCCGCAGAGGCGCTCGAGGCCGGTCTGGTGCAGCAGGTCGTCGCTCCCGATGAGGTTCTCGACGCGGCGATCGCCGCCGCCCGGGAGATGACGTCGGGCACCGCGCCGGTATCGGTCGCGCTGACCCGGCAGTTGCTCTGGCGCATGGCCGGGGCGCCGAGCCCGCTCGACGCCCATCACGCGGACTCCGCGGCGATCTACGCGCGGGGTCGGATGCCCGACGTCGCCGAGGGGGTGACGTCGTTTCTGGAGAAGCGTGAACCGACCTTCACCGATTCGGTGGCGACTGATCTGCCCGAGATCTTCTCCTGAAATCGCCCGAAAGCGGCTTTTTCGCAGGCCACGTGGGCAATTCAACACGGGGCGTTGACGCTTCCCGTCATCGCGGTGTGTGAAACTGTACGACGATGTCTCGAGCACTTTTCGGCCGTGTCGCCACGGCCGTCGCCGCGTTGGTCGCCGCCGCCGTCGTCGTACTCCCCGGGAGTGCGAGCGTGCCGTCGGCGGCTGAGTCGACGACGGTGCAGACCGCCGCGCAGCGCCAGCCCGAGACCTCCCTCTCGTCTGCCGCCGCGCCGCAGAAGTATGTGGCGTTGGGTAGCTCCTATGCCGCAGGCCCGGGCGGGCTGGACTCGATCGGCAACCGGTGCCTGCGCACCATGGACAACTATCCGCACCAGGTCGCCCAGGCCATGAACATGAGCCTGGTCGACGCGACGTGTTCGGGGGCGACGACCGAGAACATCCTGGACCGTCCGCAGCGGTTCGTGAAGCAACCCCAGATCGACGCCGTCACCCCGGGCACGGCGTTGGTGACGATCACCACCGGCGGAAACGACATCGGTTACGTGCAGCGCCTGATCGCCATGGGCTGCAAGAACTCTGTCGCCGACCCGGTGAAGAAGATCGCCGAGCGGGTGTGCGGACACGGCCGACCGATCTCTCCCGAACCCGGATTCGAACGGTATGCAGCCGTCGAGCAGAAAATGATCGAAACGGTGTTCGCCGTCCGGATGCGCGCCCCCGCGGCGCGGATCGTCCTCGTCGACTATCCACCGGTGGTGGTCGCAGGCGGCCCGATCTGTCCCAAACTCGCACTCACGCCGGAGGAGATCGAGTCGACCATCCGGGTATATGACGCGCTTGCCCAGGTGACCGCCGAAGCCGCGCAGATCTCGGGTGCCGAGCTCGTCACCACCGGTCCGCTCGGTGCCGAGCACACCGTGTGCTCACCCGACCCGTGGCTGCGCGGATTCGAGCTCCCGGTGCCGTATCACCCGAACGCCTCCGGCAAGGCCGGCGTCGCCCGCCTCATCGTCGACGCGCTGCGTCGGTGATGTGCTGACGCGCGGCGTCGGTGATTCGCTGCGCTGACGCGCTGCGTCGGTGATTCTTCGACGCGCTGCGTCGGCTGATCACACCGCTTCTTCGACGTACTCCGCGTCGCGGTGGCGGATCTGGTGCCAGTAGACGATCGCCATCGAGAACACCAGGAAGGCGCCGGTCGCGGCGATCAGATTGCCCGCCCACCAGCCGAAGCCGAGGCGGACGATCAGGCCGACGATGATGGCGGCGAGTCCGACGAGCGCGGACCGTCCGGCGTTCTGGGAACGCCAGTCGATGCGATTGCGTCCGGTGGTGATGAGGCTGATCGGGCTGCGGCGCAACGTTTCCACCACGAACACGGTCAACACGACGGTGGCGAGGTAGGCCAGGATCACGCGCGGCAGGGCGTGGATGCGTTCGTCGGCGATCTGTGGCAGCAGGGCATAGATCGCGAGGACATGTGCGAGATAGATGGCGAAGGAGCGATCGGCGGCGGTCTTCATGAACCGGTCGGGGATCGAGCCGGGGTGGCGGCGTTCCTGCCAGAGCGTGCCGAGGCCGTACAGGATCACGATGATCGCGATGAATGCCCACATGTTGTGGAGCATGAAGACGTTGGTCGCCCGGAACAGGTCCTCGCCGCGGTCGACGATGTAGAGGTAGTAGAGCCAGGTCGCGATGATCACCACGACGCCGACACCGATGAGCTGCCAGCGCCACCGTTTGATGAAGGCCTGGAAGGCCTCGTAGTGCATGGCCGACACACAGCCCGCGAGGATGAAGAATTGGTAGGGGAAGATCGTCACCACCAGGTGGCTCCAGATCTCGCCCTGGATACCCCAGGTGAAGAACGAGATGGGTGAGCGCACCATCGCGTACATCATCACCATCTGGAAGATGAAGCTCACGGCGAGCAGGTAGCGGTGAAAACCCCAGGTGCGCCGAAGAATCCACAGCATCAGCGGGAACACCAGATAGATCTGCATGCTCACCGACAGGAAGTACAGGTGGTAGGCGGCGTTTCCGGTGATGAGGTCGTAGACGATCGATTTCACCGAGCGCTCGGCGGCGTCGAGACTGTTCCAGGCGTTGGCGATCGCGTCGACGCCACCGAAGTGATAGCGGACGTAGAACCAGTAGAACAGGCTCCACACGAGGAAGGGCAGGCCGATCAGCTTGTAACGCCGCTTCCAGAACGGAATCGCCTTGAGCTCGCGGTTGCGGTACTGGTAGCCGAGGACGAAGCCGGTCAGGGCGAAGAAGCTGTAGCGGGTGTAGCGGAGGAAGACCTCGACGGCGCCTGCGGCGACACTGGTCGGGGCGGTGACGCTGAGCATCACGTGGTCGAGGATCACCGCACCGAAGGTCACCAGTCGGACGAGGTCGATCTGGTAGAGGTGTTTGTCGCGTTTCGCGGGCTTGGCGGCCGGTTCGGCGCCGGAGTCCGTCGGGGTGACGTCGCCTGCGACGGGGTCGGGGACGGTCACCGGATCGGTGTCCGGACGTTTCGCGGACGCCGGGGTACCGGTCGATGGCTGTTCGGTAACGATCGGAAGACCTCCGTCCAATTCTTCGCACGTCGCAGAGGGTGAGGCTACTCCCTGTTGCTGAAAGTTCCGAAGTCGGCCCGGGAGGCCATCGGAGGCGTTCACACCGACTGCTCGGGGGCGCTGCGGATGCCGCGTGGTGGCCGATGTCACGTGCTTGGATGTCATCGTGGCACCAAAACCGCAGGAAGACGGGGACCTCGATGCGGGTGTTTCCTCCGGAGGTGATGCCGCGGGTCGAGCGGCGACACCCACCCTGGGGGACGTGACATATCCCACTGTCGGCGGGGGACGCAGTCGCCTCCGAACGACCGGCGCGGCGCTGCTGACCGTGGTGTCGGTGGTGCTGGTGGTGTTGACGCTGCTTGTCGGCTATCTGCGGTCCGAGGTGCTCGACACCGACGGCTACGTGGCGATGGTGGCACCGCTGGCATCCGAGCCGGCGATCCGGGCAGAGGTCACCGATGCTCTCGTGACGGTGATCGACGATCACGTCGACATCGCGGCACTGAGCGCCGAGGCGTTCTCGGCGCTGACGCCCGGCACCGGTACGCGAGCGGCGCAGGTGCTCTCACCGCTGATCGCGGCGCAACTCCAGTCCTACCTGCACGACACGGTCGAGCGCTTCGTGTCCTCGTCGGCGTTCGCGACCGCGTGGACGACCGCCAATCGTGCCGCGCACGCCACCCTCGATCGGCTTCTCGCCGGCGACACCGGAATCGTCGCGATCGATCTGGCCCCGATGGTCGCCCGGATCCGACAGCGATTGATCGACGACGGATTCACCGCCGCCGAGCAGATTCCGGCGATTCATCATCAGGTCGTCCTGTGGCAGTCCGACGCACTGCGCCGCGCTCAACGCGCGGTGTCCGCATTGAACACCGCGGCGCTGGTCCTGCCCTGGCTGACCGCGCTGGCGATCATCGCGACGATCGGTGTCGCTGCTCCGACCCGCCGGTGGCGAGCGGTGATGGGGCTGGGCCTGGGCATCACCACGGTGATGCTGCTGCTCGCCGTCGCATCGGTGGTGGCCCGCGGCCGGTATCTCGATGCCGTTCCCGCCGACGTCATCACGCCGGACGCGGCCCGCGCGGTGTTCGACACCGTGGTGGCACCACTGCGTACGCGCATCTGGGTGGTCGCCGTCGTCGGTGCCGTGCCCGCGGTGCTCGCCGTCGTCGCCGAGCGTCGCGGGTGGCCGTCAGGTCGTCGATTCCATCCGCGGTAGGTGCGGCGCGCGGCGGCGATGGATGGCCAGGCCGATGGCCGCGGCGACGAAACACGAGGCAGCGCCGACGGCGAGGCCGGCCCGCGGCCCGGACGCCTCGCTGATCCACCCGATCAGCGGTCCGCCGATCGGCGTCGACCCCATGAACGCCACCGACCACAACGACATCACCCGGCCACGCATCTGCGGGTCCGAATTCAGTTGCAGCGTCGCGTTTCCGGTCGACATGAACGACACGCTGAGCCAGCCGACGAAGAACAGGGCGACGATCGCCATCCACAGGTGCGGGACCGCAGCGGTCACCGCGATGGTGATGCCGAACCCGATGGCGGCCAGGATCAACGTGCGCAAACCGGTGGTGCCACGCGCGGCCACCAGCAGACCGCCGACGACCGCGCCCACCCCCATCGCCGCCGTCATGAAGCCGAAGGCCTGGGGGCCGCCGTGAAAGGCGTCCTTGGCGGCGGCAGGCAGCGACACCTGGAACTCGTAGGCGAGGGTGCCGACCAGCGCCATCATCGTCAGCGGAACCCACAGCACGGGGCGTCCGGCGACGTAGCGGAGTCCTTCGCGCAGTTGGCCTTTGCCGCGTTTGACCGGTGTCTCCTCGGCGATCTCGGCGGTCCGCATCATCAGCAGTGACACCACCACCGCGACGAAGCTGGCCGCGTTGATCGCGAAACACCAGCCCGCGCCGACCGCGGCGAGGACCAGACCGGCCACGGCCGGGCCGACCGCCCGCGCCGCGTTGACCATCACCGAGTTCAAGGTGACCGCATTGCGGATCCGGGATTCGCCGACGATCTGGTGGATGAACGCCTGGCGGGAGGGGTTCTCGAAGGCGTTGTTCAGTCCGAGCAGCACGGCGAGGACCCCGACCTGCCACACCTGCACCCAACCGCCGAAGGTGAGGATCGCCAGTGCCGCCGCCAGCAGCCCCATCACCGACTGCAGGATGATCATCAGCTTGCGACGATCCACGCGATCGGCGATCACCCCCGCGTACGGGCCGAGGACCAGGATCGGTACGGCCTGCAGCGCGACGATCACGCCGAGCACGGTCGATGAATTGCTGAGGGTCAGGACCAGCCAGGCCTGGGCGGTGGCCTGCATCCAGGTACCGACCAGCGAGAGCGCCTGCCCACCGAAGTACAGGCGATAGTTGTGGATGTGCAGCGAGGCGAACATGCCCTCGCGCTCCTGCGCCATGTCACCCACAGTCATTTCATCCACTGTAGAACCCGCCACTGACCGCTTCCTGGGAGGTCAACCCGGGAGGTCGGCACAGGGCCAGGCCGCGACTGTATTCTATATTCTATGGTTGATCCTGCCGCTCCCGCTCCGGCGGCGCGACGCCGACGCCGTCCCCGGTTGTCCGACGAGGTCTCGGAGTACGTCCGCGAGCTCATCGTCTCCGGACAACTGCAACCCGGCGAGTTCATCCGCCCGGAAACCGTTGCCGATGAACTCGGGGTCTCGGCCACGCCCGCACGGGAGGGATTGCTGTCCTTGCAGAGCGAGGGGCTACTGCGGGTCGAACCGCGGCGCGGATTCGTCGTCGCACCCCTGAGCAGCACCGACATCGAGGACGTCTTCGCCGGGCAGGCCCTGCTGGCCGGCGAACTCGCCGCCCGCGCCACCACCCGTCTCGACGACGCGGACCTGGCCACTCTCGACCGTCTGCAGGTCGAACTCGAGGCGGCCGCCGACGCGGAGGACAACGACGAGGTCGAGCGGCTCAATCACGAATTCCACCGACTGATCTATGCCGCGGCGGGATCACCCAAGTTGTCGTGGATGATCAAGTCGTCGCTCAATTATGCTCCCCGACGGTTCTTTTCGTCGGTCGACGGCTGGCCGCAGGCATCGGCCGACGATCATCGCGACATCATCGACGCCCTGCGCCGACGCGATGAGGTCGGCGCGCGGGCGGCGATGTCGGCGCACATCGGCAAGGCCGGGCGTCTGCTCGCCGAGCATCGGCGCGACTCACGCTGAGTCCTCCGGCCCAGGGCTTTCGGTGAGGGGAGCAGACGCCAGAATCCGTTGTGCGCGTGCGACAACCGGCGGGTCCACCATGTGTCCGTCGACCGCGACCGCCGAGGAGTCGGTACCGGCCGCCGCCACGATCGAACGCGCCCAGGTGATCTCGGTGTCCGACGGCGCCAGGCACGCGTGGACCGTTGCCACCTGGGCGGGATGGATGCAGAGCTTGCCGGTCAGGCCGATCCGCGCGGCGTAGCCGACGTCGGCGACGAGTTTCTCGACGTCGCGCAGCGCCGTGGTCACCCCGTCGATGGGGGCGGCGACACCCGCCGCGGCCGATGCCGTGACGAGCATCGAACGCGCAAACAGCAGTGCCTCGTGGTCATCGGGGTCGGCACCGATCTCGACGGCGAAGTCGATGGCGCCGAAGCCCAGTCGAGCGACACCGGGTACCTGCGCGATGGCCGGCGCCGCAAGAATGCCCCGCGCGGTCTCGATGAGCGGCAGGACCGGCGCCGCGGTCGCCTGCGCCACGCGTATCACCTCGTCGGCGCTGGTCGCCTTGGCGAGCATCACCGGTGCGCCGTGTCGGGCCGCGAGTTCCACATCGGCTGTGTGCCACGGCGTTGCGGCGGCATTGATGCGCAGGACGGTGTGCTTGCCGGCTGCAAGCCAGCCGGCGATGTGCTCGCGGGCCGCGCCCTTGTCCTCCGGGGCGACCGCGTCCTCGAGGTCGATGATCACCACGTCGGCACCGGCCGCGGCGGCCTTGTCGAAACGCTCGGGCCGATTACCCGGGACGAACAGGAAGCTGCGCGCGACGCGCAGCGATGCGATGGGATCGGTGGTGTCGGTCATGCGAATTCTCCCTTGCCCGAGACGTGAACGGTGCCCTGTCCGGTGACGACGGCGAGCTCTACCGCGTCACCGTCGTCGTCCGGGGTGGCCTCGACCCGGAAGCGGTCACCGAGGAACAGTGGGCTGCGAAGCCGGAAGTCGAAGGTGCGCAGCGATTTACCGTGATGATGTGCGCGGGCTAGCTCGGCCATGTAGGTGGCCAGCAACGGTCCGTGGACGACGAGATCGGGGTAGCCCTCGACGCCCGTCGCATACGGGCGGTCGTAGTGGATGCGGTGGGCGTTGGAGGTCAGTGCCGAGTACCGGAAGAGCAGCGGCGTGTCGGGTGTCGGCTCCGCGGTCCATGGTGCGGTCGCGTCGGCGAGGTCGGGACTCGGCCGATCGAAGGGCCGCGCGTTGCCGGAATCGCTGCGATACACCAGATCCTGGTCCTCGGTGAGCACAACGGTTCCGCCCTGGCGGTATTCACTGCGGACCGTGACGAAGAGCATGTCGCCGGTACGCCCGTGCTTCTCGGTCATCGAGGCCACCGACGACACCTTCTCGGCGCGCGTGCCGAGAGCCAACGGGGCCGTGGACGAGATCCGCGCACCGGCGAACATCCGACGGCGGTCCGGGATCGGTGGCAGGAAATGGCCGTGGGCGGGGTGACCGTCGGCGCCCAGTTCCGCGGTCTGCGGCCACTCGGAGAAGAAGATCCAGTGCCAGGGCAACGGCAGGGGATCGCCGTCGGCGAAGGTTTCCGACAGTCCGAGCGTGGCGGCCAACCGCGTCGCCTGCGCCGCGTCGAGGGTGTCCACCTCGGTGATCGGTTCGGGACGCCAACCGGCGACATGGTCGCTCAGACTCGATCCGGTGGTCCCGGCCATTTGCGCTCCTCCGCTTCTCCGCCTGCACAACGACATTCCACACTATGAAACATAGTCTATAGAGTTGGTGGATGGGCCGGTGTCCCGCCCCCACTTAGGGGGGTGTTGACGGCGCTGGTGTGACGTGGATCATGCACTCATGACCAGCACCACCGCCACCGACAGCCCCTCGACGACCAACACCGAGCGATACCGCGTCGCGCGAGATCAGATGGTCCGTCTCATCGGCGACTACGAGACCGCCGTTCGTGAGTTCCGGTGGCCGGCCATCACCGGCCGGTTCAACTGGGCGATCGACTGGTTCGACGTCATCGCTCGCGGCAACGACCGCACCGCGCTCTGGTTGTGCGAGCAGGACGGCACCGAAACCAAGGTGTCGTTCGACGAGATGGCCACGCGCTCGGATCGGGTGGCGACCTGGCTGGCCGAGCTGGGCATCGGCAAGGGCGATCGCGTGATCCTGATGCTCGGCAATCAGGTCGAGTTGTGGGAGGCGATGCTCGCGGTGTGCAAGCTCGGGGCGATCGTCATGCCCACCACCGCAGCGCTGGGGCCGGCCGACCTGCGGGACCGGATCGACCGTGGTGCGGCTCGATGCGTCATCGTCAACGCCGCCGACACCGCCAAGTTCGCCGAGATCGACGGCGACTATCTGCGCATCGCGGTCGGCGACGCGGTGCCGGGCTGGCACTCCTACGGCGACTCGGCCACGGTCACCTCCGCCGGGCCGTTCGACGTCGTCACCGAGGTCGGCGATCCGATGCTCATCTACTTCACCTCCGGCACCACCAGTCGTCCCAAGCTCGTCGAGCATTCCCAGACCAGTTACGCCGTCGGCCATTTCACCACCATGGCGTGGATCGGGGTGCGCCCCGGCGACATTCACCTGGCGATCAGCTCGCCGGGTTGGGCCAAACATGCCTGGAGCTGTTTCTTCGCACCGTGGATCGCCGAGGCGACGATCTTCGTCTACAACTACGCGCGCTTCGACGCGCAGGCCCTGATGATGCAGCTGCGGCGGGCGCGTGTCACCACCTTCTGTGCGCCACCGACGGTGTGGCGCATGCTGATCCAGGCCGACCTCGGCGAGCGACCCGAGGGTATGCGAGAGCTCCTCGGTGCCGGGGAGCCGCTCAATCCCGATGTCATCCGGCAGGTCGAGAAGGCGTGGGGCCTGACCATCCGCGACGGTTTCGGGCAGACCGAGACCACCCTGCAGGTCGGGAACACGCCGGGCGCGCCGGTCAAGGCGGGGTCGATGGGCCGACCGATGCCCGGCGTCCCGGTGGTGCTGATCGATCCGATCAGCGGCGAACTCGCCGACGAGGGCGAGATCTGTCTGGACCTCGCCCAGCATCCGGTCAATCTCATGACCGGATACCTCGGCGACCCGGAACGCAACGCACTCGTCACGGCCGGCGGCTACTACCACACCGGCGATGTGGCGCAACGTGATTCCGACGGCTACATCACCTACATCGGGCGCACCGACGACGTCTTCAAGTCCTCGGACTACAAGGTCTCGCCCTTCGAGTTGGAGAGCGTGCTCATCGAGCACCCCGCCGTGGTGGAGGCGGCGGTCGTCCCGCAGCCCGACGACACCCGTCTGGCCGTGCCGAAAGCCTATGTGGCACTGGCCTCCGGGTGGGAACCCGACGAACAGACCGCACGCTCGATCCTGAAGTACTCCCGAGATCACCTCGCGCCCTATCTCAAGGTGCGCCGCGTCGAGTTCTTCGAACTGCCCAAGACCATCTCCGGCAAGATCCGCCGCGTCGAACTGCAGCAGCGGGAGGCCGCTGCGCATCGGGACAAGGAGACGATCACCACCGAATACCGGTACGAGGATCTGGTGGACTGAGCGTCGGCGGCGAGGTCAGCCGGGCCGGAACTGGTTGCGGTGCACCGATGGTGACACGCCGAACCGGGCGACGAAGTTCTGGCGGAGGGTGACCTCGCTGCCGAATCCGCACCGTTGTGCAATCAGCCCGATGTCGAGATCGGTGGTCTCGAGCAGGGTGCGGGCATGGGCGACTCGCTGGGTGGTCACCCATCGCGCGGGGGTGGTACCCGTGGCGTCGCGGAAGTGGCGCAGGAAGCTTCGTCGGCTCATCCGGGCCCGGGCCGCCAGCCCCGACACCGACAGGTCGGAATCCAGATGGCCGATCACCCATTCCAGCACTGCGCTGACCGAGGTGTCGGATTCGCTTGTGGCGAGCGGATGTTCGATGTATTGCGCTTGGCCGCCGTCGCGGTGCGGGGCCACCACCATGCGTCGGGCGACGCGGTTGGCCAGGTCGGCGCCGCACAATCGTCGCAGCAGGTGCAGGCAGGCATCCACCGATGAGACCGTGCCGGCCGAGGTGATCACGTCGCCGTGGTCGATGTAGAGAACCGAATCGTCGACCCAGCCGCAGCGCCCACGACGCTCCAGTTCGCGGGTGCCCAGCCAATGCGTCACCGCTCCACGGCCTTCGAGGAGGCCGGTGTCGGCGACGGCGATGGCCCCGAGGCACAGTCCGGCAATGATCGCACCCCGCCCGTGGGCATCGAGCAGAGCCGAGCGCACCACGTCGTCGATCTCCGGTGCCGACTCGGGCCACGACGGCACGATGACGATGTCCGCAGCAGTGGTCGCCTCGGGACCACTGATCCCGCTGAGGCGTTGGCCCATCTCGAGCTCGACATCTCCGGAGTGGGCGGCCCACAAGGTGATCGACCAGAGCGCCGGATCTCGCGCCACCACCGCGGCCTCCCGGAAGACCATTTGGGGTGCAGCGACATGAAAGAGACTGACGCCGTCGAACACATGAATCGCGACCCGCATCGGTGCACCTACTCCGTGGCACGATCTCATCGGAAATCGGCATTCGCGCCACTGTCGTGGGTCAGCGTAACGCAGCAAAGTGGGTCGGGGACGGCGAGGATGACCGTCCGCCGAGCCAGAAGGAAGGCCCGACATGACCGCACCCACCCGCGCACTCGTCGTCGTCGACGTCCAGAACGAGTACTTCGACGGTCCGATGCAGATCCAGTACCCGCCGCGCGAGGGCTCGCTGGCCAACATCACCCGCGCGATCGACGCCGCGACCGAGGGCGGATTACCCATAGTGGCTCTGCGACACACCCTTCCGGCCGACTTCCCGGTGTACGCGGAGGGCTCGCACGGCTGGCAGTTGCATCCCGACATCGAGCGGCGCATCGGGGCGGACTGGAAGGTGGCCGACAAACAGTTCGGCACCGTGTTCGCCGGCACCGGGGTCGGCGAGTGGCTCGCCGAGCGGGGCGTCGACACCATCACGATCGTCGGGTACATGACCAACAACTGTGATCTCGCGACCGCCGCCGAATCCGAGACGCGGGGTCTGAGCGCGGAGATCCTCTCCGACGCGACCGGCGCCATCCACCTCGCCAACGACGCGGGCAAGGTGTCGGCGGAGCAATTGCACAACACGCTGATGGTGCTCTACCACTCGAACTTCGCGGCCGTGGCCACGACGGATGACTGGATCACGGCGGTGAACGCCGGTGCGCCGTTGGACCGGGGCAACCTCGTCGAATCCGCGGTGGCGGGTGCGGCGGCCAACTCCTGACCTGCCAACAGCGTTGGGCGCGCGAGCATTCAGCGCCGGGCGATCCAGGTGGTTTTGAGGCCGGTGAATTTGTCGATCGCGTGGATTGACAGGTCCGCGCCGAAGCCTGATCCCTTGAAGCCGCCGAACGGTGTGCCCGGCGACAACGCGTCGACGGTGTTGATCGACACGGTGCCGGCATGCAGCGCCTCGGACACACGCAGGGCTCGGTCGAGGCTCGCCGTCCACACCGACGCGGCCAGCCCATACGGGGTGTCGTTGGCCAGTGCGACGGCTTCTTCCTCGGTGTCGAAGGGGATCATCGCGAGCAGCGGGCCGAAGATCTCGTCGGTCACCACCGGCGAGTCGACCGGCAGGTCGGTGACGACGGTCGGTTCCAGGAAGAAGCCGGTGTCGCCGATCCGGTTGCCGCCGAGGATGATCCGTCCGTCGGTGTGGGCGCGGTCGATGTAGCGCAGGACAAGGTCGAGTTGCTTGCGCGAGACCATCGCACCGGCGCTCGATGCCGGATCGAGCGGGTCGCCCGGCAGGTAGGCCGCCGCCTTGTCGATCAGTGCGGCGGCGAACTCGTCGACGATGTCACGCTGGATCAGTAGACGACTGTTGGCCGAGCACACCTCGCCCTGGTTGCCGAAGATCCCGAAACACGCCATCGCCGCGGCCTGCTCGAGATCTGCGCAATCGGCGAAGACGATGTTGGGGCTCTTGCCGCCGCATTCGAGCCACACCTGTTTCATGTTGGACTCGGCGCTGTAGGCCAGGAACTTCTTGCCCACCTCCGTCGACCCGGTGAAGGTGAGGCAGTCGACGTCGGGGTGTCGTCCCAGAGCTGCTCCGGCGGTGGCCCCGAGGCCCGGTACCACGTTGAACACTCCGGCGGGTATGCCTGCATCCAGGGCGATCTCGGCCATACGCAGTGCCGACAGAGGTGACTCCTCGGCGGGTTTGAGGACCACGGAGTTGCCTGCGGCCAGGGCTGGCGCGAGTTTCCAGGCGGCGATGTCGAGCGGGAAGTTCCACGGCACCACCGCGCCGATCACTCCCAGGGGGACACGCCGCACCATGGCGACGCTTCCGTCGGCGGTCGGCGGAAGCTCACCGGGGATCTTGTCGATGACTTCGCCGTAGTAGCGAAAGACCGCAGCCGCGCCGGGTATCTCCACGTCGAGCGAATCGGTGATGGCCTTCCCCATCTCCAGGGTGACGAGCAGCGCGAGTTCGTCGCTGTGGTCGAGCAGAAGATCGGCGAAGCGGTTGAGTACCGCGCCACGCTCGGCGGCCGACAGGCGGGACCACCGGCCGTCGTCGAAGGCCCGTCGAGCCGCCAACACCGCGGCGTCGACGTCGGCCGCGTCGCACGCGGACACGCTCACCAGCACCTCTTCGGTCGCCGGGTTGACGACGTCGAAGGTGGAGCCTGAGATCGCGGGTACCGGGTGACCGTCGATGAGTGCGTCGGTGGGCGGCTTCAGGCCGGCCGCTCGCGCGTGCCAGTCGATCGGGGTGGGTACGGAGGGTGCGGGCATGGACCCAGGATGGCCGATGTCCGCGCCGGTCGATAGATCCAGTTGAGCCGAATTATTGGATGATCTGCATCGGTTCAGCCGAAGATGGCGGCGTGGGTATTGCATCGACTCCGGTGATACAGAAGCCAGAAAGATTCTGTTTTCTCTGGGATGGCCGGTGTCGAATACTGGCCGAACAGCGATCACGATCCCAGCCAGGAGCCGACCAACCCATGACGAGCACACCAGAATCCGGCGCCCCGGGCGCCGCGCCGGCACTCGAACGCCGCACCATCGATCACATTCCGCATGACGAACGGCACGGTCGCGCCCGCGACATCTTCACCGTGTGGTTCGGCTCCAACATCATGCTCCTGACCATCATCACCGGCGCGCTCGCGACCACCGTGTTCGGTCTGCCGTTGTGGGCCGGGGCGCTCGCGGTGATCGCCGGCAACGTCGTCGGCGGTGTCGTGATGGCGTTGCACGCCGCGCAGGGTCCGCAGATGGGCGTGCCTCAGATGCTGCAGACCCGCGCCCAGTTCGGCTCGCTGGGAAGCCTTCTGGTGGTGGTGCTCGTCGTCTTCATGTACCTGGGGTTCTTCGCCTCCAACGCGGTCCTCGGTGGCAAGGCCTTCGCGGCGGTGACCGGCCTGCCGACCAACTGGGCGATCGTGATCATCGGTGCGATCAGCGTCGGTGTCACCATCATCGGCTACCGGTTGATCCACTCCATGGCTGCGGTGTTGTCGGTGGTGGCGGGTGTGGCATTGATCATCGCGTTCGTGTGGATGGTCGGGGTGCAGGGCCTGCCCAGCGGCACGTGGCATGGCGGCGGATTCGGCTGGGCCGGTTTCATGGCCACCTTCTCGGCCGCGGCACTATGGCAGATCGCTTATGCGCCCTACGTTTCCGACTACACGCGGTATCTACCCAAGGACACCGGGGTGACCACCGCGTTCTGGGCCACCTACTCCGGCTGTGTACTCGGATCGGTGCTGCCGATGCTCCTCGGTGTGGTCGTCGGTGCAGCTCTGCCCGCCGCCGACACCCTTGACGGCCTGTCGACGCTGACCCACGGCATCTCGACCGGGCTCTTCGTGATCTTCGCGGTGGGCATCAGCGTCACCAACGGGATGAACCTCTACTGTGGTGCATTGTCGACGATCACCATCGGGCAGAACATCTTTGCGTGGTGGCGTCCGCAGGCCACGAGCCGCGCGGTGATCGCCGTCGTGCTGTTCGCCATCGCGATGGCGCCTGCGCTTCTGAGTGCCGACGACTTCCTGGCCAACTACGCCAATTTCCTTTCCCTGCTGCTGTGCGTGCTGATCCCGTGGACCGCGGTCAACCTCGTCGACTATTACCTGTTGCGCCACGGTGACTACGACATCGACTCGCTGTTCGCCAAGGACGGCGGAGTCTATGGTCGCTTCAACTGGACGGCCATCACCTGTTACGTCCTGGGCATCGCGTTGCAGATCCCTTTCCTCTCGACCACCCTGTGGGTCGGTCCTATTGCTACATCGCTCGGCGGCGTGGATATTTCGTGGCTGGTGGGGCTCGCGGTGATCTGCCCCCTCTACTACGTGCTGATGCGCGCGAAGATGCCTGTGCCGTCGGCCTCGCTGGTGTCGGGGTCGGTCGCGTGATGAGCGACTACGTGGTGGTTGGCGGTGGCACCGCCGGTTGTATCGTCGCCGCACGGCTCAGCGAACGCCCCGACGTCACGGTGACGGTGCTCGAGGCCGGTCCGGACGACGAGCACGAGCCTCGTGCCCGATCGATCCGCCGGTGGGCGGAGATGATCGAGAGCGAGTACGACCAGGATTACCGCAGCATCCCGCAGGAGCGCGGGAACTCGGGAATCCGCCAGTCGCGCATGCACATTCTCGGTGGATGCTCGACCGCCAACACGATGATCACCTGGCGGCCGCTGGCCGCGGACCTCGAGGAGTGGGCCGACCTCGGCGTCGTCGGCTGGGATGTGCACACCCTCGGACGATGCTTTGATCGACTGGCCACCCCCATCACGCCGGTCGCCGAGCAGGATCGCAACCCCTACGTGGCCGACGTCGTCGCCGCGGCCGGGGAGGCGCTCGGCCTGCCTTTGCGGACGGCGTGGAACAGCGACGACGACTTCGCCTCGACGGGAGAGGGCGCCGGCTTCTTCGAGATCGGCTACGCCCCGGACACCAATCTCCGGTCATCGACGTCGGTGCACTATCTCCATGACGTCCGGTCACGCGCCAATCTGACTCTGCTGCAGAGTAGTTCGGTCTCTCGAATCCTGTTCGACGGGACACGTGCGGTGGGTGTGGTGGCAGTCGACGAGAACGGGGCCGAGTACGAGGTGCGCGCCGCAGTGGAGGTGATCGTGTGCGCCGGTGCTCTCGGATCGCCGGCTATCCTGCAGCGATCAGGGATCGGGCCTGCGGACGTGGTGGGCGCCGCCGGGGTGCCGGTGTTGCTCGACCTGCCCGGGGTGGGCGAGAACCTGATGGATCATGCCGAGGGGCTGATCGTCTGGGAGACCGATCGCGACGTGCCGTCGACCTGCGCGACCGGCTGGGACGCCGGTGCGGCGCTGCGGATCTCGGCCGACAGCCCGGCACGGCCGGACGTGTTGATGCACTTTCCGGTCGAGGCCGTTGCCGATCATGCCGTCGCCGCCGGTGCGGAACTGCCCGAGCACATCGTCTCGATCGCACCCAATGTGGCCAAGCCCCGCAGCCGCGGGCGGGTGTGGATCACCGATGCCGATCCGGCGACGCCGTCGGCCATCGACTACCGGTACTTCACCGATCAGTCCGGGGCGGACGAGGCCGTGTTGCTGGCCGGTGTTCGTGCGGCCCGTCGCATCGCCGAGACCGAGCCTATGGCGAAGTGGATTGTCCGAGAGGTATTCCCGGGCCCGGAGGTGGTCGGCGACGAGGAGCTCTCGGCCGCGCTGCGAGCGACGCACCAGACGGTCTATCACGTGTCCGGCACGTGCCGCATGGGTTGCGATGGTGACCCGCTCGCCGTCCTCGACAGCGATCTGAGGGTGCGTGGCGTGAGCGGTGTGCGGGTGGTGGATGCGTCGGTGCTGCCGACGCTGACCTCGGTCAATCCGGTCGGCACCATCATGAGCGTCGCCGAACGTGCCGCCGAACTCATTGCCGCCGAACTCATTGCGCCGGTCGGGGCGTCCTCGTCTTAACTCCCGAACAGATCCCGGCAGAGTTCGGCCACCACGGCCGCGCGGCGCGTGGGACGGGCGGCGACCGCGCTGAGCAGCACCATCGTGAGTGCCGGGGCGTCGTCGGCGATGGGGATCGCCGCGACCTCGTGTCCGTCGAGCGCCACCGGCACCGCCGACTGCAGGTTGAGCACTGTGTAGGCCAGTCCCCGTCCGACGAGCGCCCGACATGTCTCGACCGTCGTGGAGCGGTAGCGGATCGCGGGCTCCACCCCGGCGTCGCCGAAGACACGTCCGAAGTAGTCGCGACTGTGCGGTAGATCGAGCAGGGCCATCGGCTCGTCGGCGAGTTCACGCAGCCGCAACGACTTTCGCTTTGCCAACCGGTGGGTCCCCGACACGAGCACGTACGGCGGTACGGTACGCAGCGGCCACCGCTTGAGACGGGCGTCGTCGACGAGGTCGTATCCGATACCGAGTTCGAAGGTGCCGTCGGCGACGCCCTCGGCGAGATCGGCGAGGTCGACCTCGGTGGTCTGCAGATGTAGACGCGGAAGCTTTTCCGCAGCGGTGCTGAGCAATTCGGGTAAGAGGTACGGCGCCATCACCTCGAAGCAGCCGATCGACAGCGATCCGGTCAGTGAGCCGCCCAGTCCGTGCGCGATGGACCGCAGATCGGCCGCGGAGGTCAGCAGTTGCCTGCTCGCCACGAGGAGCTCCCGACCCGACGGGGTCAGGGTGATGCCCTTCGCGTGATGACGTACCAACAGCTGCACGCCGAGGGCGCCCTCGAGGTCGGTCAGGGCCGTCGACATCGCCGACTGTGAAAGATGGACGGCGGCGGCGGCTTTGGTGATACTGCCGGCCTCGGCGACCGCAACGAAGTACTCGAGTTGCCGCAGGGTGTAGTCGGCCATGTCCCGCCTCCGTTGATTCGACTGAACCGATATTAAACCAAGAAAACAACGACTGTACAGATGGGATCGCCAGACTCAGTCTTGTAGTGCACGTCATACTTTTCTCGCAATCAGGAGTTGTTTCATGGGAACTCATCCAGTAGGCCAGGACGGTCCGGATCTGCATCTGAAACGGTCGCTCCGGCGCCTCGACGTCCCGATCATGATCTTGTCGGCGCTGATCAGCCTCGACATGGTCGGTGAGATCTCGTCGTTCGGCGGCGAGACGTTCACCTGGTTGCTCGTCCTGGCACTGCTCTGGATGATCCCGTACGGGCTGGTGGCGGCCGAGTTGGGCAGCGCTTTCCCCGACGAGGGCGGCCTCTACGAATGGGTCAAGCGCGCCTTCGGCCGCCTACCCGGATCGATCGCCACCGTCATGTACTGGTCGATCAATCCGCTGTGGATCGGCGGCTCACTTGCGTTCATCAGTACCCAGGCGTGGAGCGGCTTCATTCATCCGGTGGGTTCGGGAACGCTCGGCGACTTCGCCTTCAAGATCGTCTTCGTGTGCGCCTCGGTGGGGGTGACGCTCCTGTCGATGCGACGAGCACGCGTGATCTTCCGGATCGGCACCTATCTCAAGCTCGGCCTCGCCGCGGTCTTCCTGATCACCACCGTCGTCTACGGCATCGACCACGGCTTTCACGGCATCGGTGCGGTCAGCTGGTCGCCCACGATGGCCGGATTCCTGGGACTCGTCCCGCTGCTGCTGTTCTCGCTCGTCGGGTTCGAGGTACCGAGTCAGGCGGGCGGCGAGATGGCCAACCCGCAGCGCGACGTACCGCGCGGCATCGCGCTCGGCGGGTTCGTCGGACTGGCGGTCTATGCGCTGCCCGTCCTGGCGCTGCTGCTGGTCCTTCCGGCCGAGGCGATCACCGGAATCGGCGGATTCATGGCCGCGGTGGACACTGTCTTCGGTGTCTACGGTCCGGCCGCGTCGATCCTGGTCAAGATCGCGGTCGTCGCCTTCATCATCGGACTCGGGATCACCGGCGCCACGTGGGCGGTGGCGGCCAATCGCGCTCTGGCAGTGGCGGCTTCCGACGGAGGCTTCTTCCCGTACTTCGCGCGCTTCGACGAGAAGCGCAACTCGCCGGTGCGTGTCAACGTCTTCACCGGTGTCATCGCGCTGCTGTTCATGATCGTCGGCGTCCTCTTCTCGCGGGGCGACAGCGCCGCCACCTTCACCGTCGTCCTCACCATCACCATCTCGACGTCCCTGGTCGCCTATCTGTTCGTGTTCCCGGCAGCACTGCGGCTGCGATTCACCCACGCCGACATCAACCGCCCCTATGCGATCCCCGGGGGTCGCGCGGGTCTGGCGGTGGCTGTCGCCCTGACCACGTTCTGGGCCGCGCTCGGTGTCTGGGTGGCGGTGTTCCCCGGGACCCTGGAGAACCTCATGGGTGTGCACTACGACTTCGTCGAGACCTGGGGAGTGGGTCGGTTGCGGTTCGAGGTGTTCACCCTGGGCACGCTCGCAGTGCTCGCCCTGATCGCGATCGTCGGCTACCTCCGAGGACGCGTGACCCCCTCGACGCCGGTCGGTACCGACACCCCGGCTGTCGCCGCACAGATCTCGTAGCCGGCATTCGCCGGATCATCTGTCACCGATCGATCACCCCTGAAGGAGTACCCATGAGCACCCTGCAGTCGACCACCCCGCAGATCATCTCCACCGACGACGCCGCCCGCACTGTGATGACGCTGAGCGCCTACGTCACCCCGGAGAACCTGCGCGCCGGCGACCCCGCCGAGCGCGAGGCCACCCACCTCGTCAGCGCGGACGACAAATTCGTCGTCGGCTCGTGGTCGGCACAGCCATACACCGAGTTCATCGAGTCCTATCCGGGTGACGAGTACGCGCGGGTCCTCGAGGGATCGGTCACGCTCACCGGTGACGACGGTGTGGCGCATACGATCTCCGCCGGCGAGGCGTTCACCCTGCGACGTGGCTGGCGTGGCGAGTACCGCGTGACCCAGCCGCTGCTCAAGCAGTTCGCGCTGTATCTGGGCTGACGCGGCGTCACGCCGTCGGCCCGCGCCCGGCCACTGCCGAAACCCGGGGAGCAACATTCCTCCCCGGGTTTCGTGCTCGTCGGAAGATGTCTCTCGCCGACGACGGCACTCAGATGGCGTGCACCACGGTGCCGCCCACCACCGTCATCGTCGCGGTCAGAGCGCCGATGTCGACGGCCGTGCGGATGTCTTCATCGAGCACGACGAGGTCGGCGTCCTTGCCGACGGACAGCGAGCCCGCGCGATCCTCGGCGTGCATGGCGCGAGCGGAGCCGACCGTGTAGGCGTCGACGGCCGCGCGCAAGGTGATGGCCTCCCCGGCGACGAGCGGTACCGTCCGGGCGTCGTCTCCGATGGCGTGCGGATCGGCGATCGACCCCGTTCGGTGCACCGCGGTGTGTATGGCCCACAACGGATTAGGATCGGTCACCGGCCAGTCGCTGCCCATTGCGAGCGCCCCGCCCTCGGCCCGGATCGACCCGAACGGGAAGTGGAACGGTTCGCGATCGGGTCCCAGTAGCGGGAGCTTGCGTTCGACGATCTCGGTATCGCGTCGCGCCCAGAGTGCCTGGATGTTGGCGATGACGCCGAGTTGCGCGAACCGCGGGATGTCGGCCGGGTCGACCACGTCGAGGTGAGCGATCTGATGCCGGGCATCGAAGCCGGGGCGTGAGGACCGCGCGGCGCCCAGCGCATCGAGGCATTCGCGGACCGCCCGATCGCCGACGGCGTGCATGTGGATGTGAAAGTCGTTGCGCACCAGTAGTGCACACACCTGCTCGAGCTCGGCAGGATCGATGAAGGACAGTCCTGTCGGAGATGCTCCGGCCGGCAGGTCCGAGTACGGCGCCAACATCGCGGCGGTGCAGTTCTCGCAGATGCCGTCCTGCATCACCTTCACGGTGTCGACGTGAAAGCGGTGTCCCCGGCCCTGTGCTCGACGCTCCCGCAGGGTGTCGAGCTGCCCGACGCCCTCGTCGGCGGCCCACCACAGGGCGCCGCAGACGCGGGCGGTCAGCTCGCCCGCGGCATCGGCGGCGAGGTAGGTGGCGAGGGTATCCGACAGCCCGAACGCCGGGATGTCGACGCCGGCATCTTGCCAGCCGGTGACACCCGCCGCATGCAGGCGCTGCTGTGCGATCAGCAGTGCGCGCCGCAGGAAGGCCTCGTCGTAGTCGGGGATCAACGCATTCGCCGGATCGCCGGCGCGCTCGAAGAGGATTCCGGTCGGTGTGCCGTGCGCGTCCCGCTCGATGCGGCCGCCGCTGGGGTCGGGTGTCGACGCGTCGATGCCGACCCTGCGGAGAGCCTCGCTGTTGACCCACACGCCGTGACCGTCATGGCTCGAGAGCACCACCGGGCGGTCGGCGATGACCTCGTCGAGATCGCCGCAGGTGGGTAGACCACCGACGAAAGCATCTCCGTACCAACCGCTTCCACTGATCACCGGCTCGTCCGGATGGGCACGCGCATATGCGGCGATCGCGTCGAGGTAGCCGCGTCGGGTGTGCGGCAGCTCGGACAGGTTGCACCGGAGGGCGGCGAGCCCGCCGGCCACCGGATGCACGTGGGCGTCGACGAAGCCCGGCAGGAGGCTTGCGCCACCGAGGTCGTGGACCTCGGTGGCAGGTCCGAGCAGTGCCCGATCGACGCCGCGGCCGACGGAGATGATCACTCCGTCGGCTACGGCGAGGGTATCGGCACCGCTCACGTCATCCGGCCGCCAGAGTGCGGCATTGGTGAAGACATGAGAGGCGTACATGGGTTACTCCTTCGGGCCGGTCACGAGGCCGTCACCGGTGTTCGGAACACCGGTTCGATGGACAACTGGGTGACCTCGCGCCGGAACGGCACCAGGTCATCGGACTTCTCGACATCGAGTTCCTCGGCGTACCGATGGCCCGCCCACACCGCGGCGGCGATCGTCGAGGGTGCCCATGCGTCGCCGATGCCGCGTACCGAGCGCACGCCTGCGGCAGACCACTCGTCGGCGCGTGCGTGCAGGGCCGTATACAGCTCGTCGTGGGGGAGTCGGGCGGTGACGAGGACGACGGCGTCGGCGTCGAGTTCTCCGGTGCGCCCGGTGAATCGGCAGGCGGTGCCGACGCCGCCGGCACCGATCGCGGTGAGCGCGGTGTCGGTGCGGACCTCCACGCCGGCCTCGATGATCCGAGCCCGGATGCGGTGGGCCTCCATGGTGTTCACCGTCCATTGCGACACCTGCGGCGCGGGGGTGACCAGGGTGACCGCATACCCCTCCTTGGCGAGCAACTCCGCGATGACGGCGCCGAGGTAGTAGTGGTCGTCGTCGAAGAGCACGATGCGCTTTCCGGCGGGACGAAGCCCGGCGATGATGTCGTCGGGGGTGAGGACTTCGGGGGTGGGGTCGATCTCGATGGGGTGGGTGTGCCAGCGGCCCACCCCATCACGACGCCACGACGAGCCGGTGGCGACCACCACGTGGTCGAAGCCGTACTCGAGGATGTCCTGCTCGGTCATCGGTGACTCGCGATAGACCTCCACATCGTCGAGACGATCGAGCTGTTGCAGCCGGTAGTCGACGACCCGAATCCATGCGGACAGGCCGGGGAGCGTGGACTCCTTGGCCACGCGCCCGCCGAGTACGCGGCTCGCCTCGGTGAGGGTCACCGGATAGCCGCGGTTGCCCAGCGAGCGCGCGGCTTCCAAGCCTGCCGGCCCGGCTCCGACCACGAGCACCGACGACGCCGAGGTGGCCGGGGCGATGCGTTCGGGATGCCAGCCGCGACGGAACTCCTCACCCATGGTCGGATTCTGGGTGCAGCGGATGGGCGACATGGTGAAGTCGCCGGACACGCAGATGTTGCAGCCGATGCATTCGCGGATGTCCTCGAGATCTCCACGTTCGATCTTGTTGGGCATGAACGGATCCGCGATGGAGGGCCGGGCGGCACCGATGAGATCGAGGATGCCGCTGCGGACGTGGCGGACCATGGTGTCCGGGGAGGTGAAGCGGCCCACGCCGACAACGGGTTTCGTGGTGAGCTGCTTGAGTCCGGTGACGAACGGTTCCTGTTCGGCCTCGGGGCCGAACCGCGAGGTCACCGAATCGTCCTCCCAGCTGCCGAGCACCAGGTCCCAGAGGTCGGGGTGCTCGCCGATGAGGCCGAACACGTCCTCCATCTCCGCGCGGGTGATGCCGTCGTCACCGAGGAGTTCATCCACCGAGATGCGGCAGGCGACAGCCGCTTTGCCGTCGGCGATCTCCCGGGTGTCCTCGAGGATCTCGCGGATCAACCGCACCCGATTCTCCAGGCTCCCGCCATACTCGTCGGTGCGGTTGTTGTAGCGGGGCGAGAGGAAGTGGTGCAGGCCGCCGATGGCGTGCCCGGCGTAGACGTAGACGATGTCGTAGCCCGCTCGCAGTGATCGGTGCACCGAATCGGCGTGCCACTTGCGCAGGTCGACGATGTCGGACTTGCTCATCGCGCGTGCCTGAACCGGATCGAAGTTCCACGAGACGACGGGCAGATGTTGTGGCGCCAAGGGGGTTTCGCGGCTGATGAGATTGGGGCTGTTGAGGCCGTTGTGTGCCAGCTCGATGCCGGCGAGTGCGCCGCCCTCGTGGATCTGCTCGGCGATGCGGGCGATCGCCGGCATGTCCTTGTCGTCCCAGAGGCGTAGCTCGATGAACGGGCCGATGTCGGAGGTGGGGTGTATCTCCACCTGCTCGGTGCAGACCACGGCCCAGCCTCCCTCGGCCTTGGTGCGGCGCATCGCGGCCTCGCCGGAGGGATCGCGGTACCCCATGCCGTTGCAGTGCGGCACCTGGAAGAAGCGGTTGCGGGCGGTGACCGGTCCGATGGTGACCGGTTCGAAGAGGACGTCGTAGCGGGGATCGCGCATGGGAACACTCCGGAGGCTGGACTGTGAGGGAGCACCTCATTCTTTGGGTTCAATCTCAAAGAATGAATCGACGGTATCGCGAGCTCGGCCACCGCGCACAGCTGTCAGCGGGATCTCGTCGTGCGAAGATCCGATCCGTGACATCGGCTGGATCGATGCAGCCGGGGCATGTTGCATCACCCGGCGGTGCAAGGCAGGATCGGCACACATGGCCAGACCTCGAAGACAGGATGCCAGGCGCTCCGAGATCATCACCGCCGCAACGGTTGCCATCGCCGAGCGAGGATTGATCGGGCTGCGGCTCAAGGACATCGCCGAGGCCGCGGCGATGTCGGCGGGCTCGGTCGCCTATTACTACCCAGAACTCGACGACCTCCTGCTGGCCGTCCACGAGCGGGCCGTCGAACGGTTCCACGGGGGTCGGCGAACGGCCATGACCACCCAGGACGATCCGGTGGGACGGTTGCGGATGCTGGTGGACCTCGGTGTCTGCGACCCTGACGATCCGATGTGGCCCGCACTGTACGAGTTGCATCTGCACAGCGCGCGCGAACCGCGTCATGCCGAACTGATGTCGAGACTGTTCGAACTCGAGGTCTCGCTCTACCGCGACGTCATCTCCGCCGGGGTGGAGTCCGGTGTCTTCGACCTCGGCGATGACGCCGAACGGATCGCGGCCACGGCGGTGGCTCTCGAGGATGGCTACGGCATCCACCTCGTCGCCCGTAACCGCGAGGTGGATGCTGACGCCGCGCGTACCGCACTCCGTGGCTACCTCGCTGCGGTACTCGCCTGCGCCGACATCATCGGCGGTCGCGCGCGACCTCGACCGCCGAGTGCGGACGCGACAGGAGTGCAGGACTGAATATGCGTGCCAGGACGTCGTCGTCGACGAGTCGGGAGCGCCGGACCAGATCGGGAATCGAAGCGCCGGTGGCAATCGCCTCGGCCACCAGGGCGGTGGCCACCTCGTAACCGAGCAGCGGATTCAGTACGGTGGCCAGGCTCGCCGATCCCATGACGGCCTCGCGCATACGATCGGGATTGGCGGTGATGCCTGCGATGCAGCGTTCGCCGAGAACGTCCACGGCGGCGGTCAGGTGGGTCAGCGACGACAGCAGTGCACGAGCCATGATGGGCTCGAATGCGTTGAGCTGTAACTGTCCGGCCTCGGCGGCCATGGTGATCGTCAGATCATTGCCGACCACCTCGAAGGCCACCTGGTTGACCGCTTCCGGGATCACCGGATTGACCTTGCCCGGCATGATGCTCGACCCCGCCTGCACCGGCGGGAGATTGATCTCGTTGAAGCCTGCGCGGGGTCCGGAGGACAAGAGCCGCAGATCATTACAGATCTTGGACAGCTTCACCGCGGCCCGTTTGGTGACCCCGGACAGCTGCACGAATGCGCCGACGTCGGAGGTGGCCTCCACGAGATCGCCGGCGGTGCTCAGCGGCAAACCGGTAATGGTGCGCAGATGTTCGCAGGCCCGTGCGGCGTACTCCGGATCGGTGTTGAGACCGGTTCCGATGGCGGTGCCGCCCAAGTTGATCTCGGCGATCAGCAGGGCAGCCTCGGCGATCCGGTCGGCGTCCTCGACGATGGTCACCGCGTACGCGCTGAACTCCTGGCCCAGGGTCATCGGCACCGCGTCCTGCAATTGGGTGCGTCCGAGCTTGAGCATGTCGCCGAATTCTTGCGACTTGGCCACACAGCGCGCCGCCAGTTCGCGCAGCGAGGTCTCCAGGGCGCGAGCGGCGAATCCGAGGGCCGCCTTGACCGCCGTCGGGTAGACGTCGTTGGTGCTCTGCCCGAGATTGACGTGCTCGAGCGGGTGCACGACGGTGTAGGTGCCTCGCGGGTGACCGAGGATCTCGAGTGCACGGTTGGCGATGACCTCGTTGGCGTTCATGTTCGTCGACGTTCCCGCGCCGCCCTGGATCTGGTCGACAACGAACTGATTGTGTAGCGCGCCACCGCGAATCTCGGTACAGGCGTCCGTGATCGCCCCGGCGATGACTGGGTCGAGGAGCCCGAGTTCGCGATTGGTCTGCGCTGCTGCTTGTTTGACCGAGGCCAGTGCAATCACCAGATCGCGGTGGACGGCGATCGGAACCCCGCTGATCGGGAAGTTCTCGAGTGCACGGGCGGTGTGCACACCGTAGTAGGCCCCGGCGGGGATCTCCCGGTCGCCGAGCAGGTCGTGTTCGATACGGAAGGCGGCATGAGGCTCGGTGGACACGATGTTCTCCTCCGTTGGGTCGGTGGGGGACGGTGGGTCAGTGGGCGCCCAGCAGACGAGTCCGAACAGTCGACTGCATCGCGGCGTCGACAACGGTTCCCGCCATCGCGAGCGCACCGTGCGCGATCGCGGTCTCGGCGGCCGGGCTCAGGGTGGCCGCGGCGAACTCGGCCTGGTGATTGACCGCCGGCATCGAATCGATACCGATGTAGGGATGGATCGCGGGGAGTAGCTGCGACACATTGCCCATGTCGGTCGATGCCCGTGCCATCATCGAGTCCGATCCGGTCTCGAAACGCCGGCCGAGTGCGGTGGCGCGACGTTCGTACAGTCCGAGAAGTTGCTCGTCGGTGCGGAATTCGGCGTACGGACGGGATTCGGGTGTCACAGTGAGCCGAGCCCCGGACGCCAGGGCGCCGGCCTCGAAGCAGCGCAGTACCCGGGGCGTCACCTCGGCGAGTTCGGCGAGCGTCTCGGCCCGCACATACCAGCGGCCCTCGGTGTGCTCGGCGATGGCGTTGGGCGCCTCCCCGCCACGGGTCATCATCCCGTGCACGCGCACCGACGACGGCAGCTGTTGCCGAAGCAGCCCGATCGCAACCTGCGCGACAGTGAACGCATCGGCGGCGTTGACCCCACGCTCGGGGTAGGCGGCGGCGTGCGCAGCCTTGCCGTGATACTCGATATGGTTGTGCGACACAGCAAATGGCCGGGCCCGCGCCACATCGACCGGTCCTGGATGCACCATTGCGGCAGCGTGTTGACCATCGAAACCATTGCGTTCGAGCATCTCGATCTTGCCCCCGCCGCCCTCTTCGGCAGGTGTGCCGATGACGGTCAGACGCAACCCGAGATCGTCGGTGAGCGGCGCGAGAGCGAGCGCCGCACCGACGGTGATCGCCGAGATCAGATTGTGGCCGCAGGCGTGACCGAGGCCAGGAAGTGCGTCATACTCGGCGCACAGCGCGAAATGGAGGTCGCCGGTCCCGATCGTCGCGGCAAAGGCGGTGTCGAGCCCGCAGTATTTCTCCGTGATCTCGAAGCCGGCGTCGGACAGGCGATCGGCCACCCGCCGCGCCGAACGTACTTCCTCCCAGGCAATCTCGGGATCATCGTACAGCTCCCGGGACAGCGTGGTCAGCAGCGAATGATCGGCGGCGATCTTATCGGCGAGCGCCGAGTCGAGGGTGCTCACAGATCCCCCGCAACACCGTACGAGGGGGCGCGCGTCGGGTCGATACCGCGCACCCGGTAGTCGTCCTTCTGTGGTGCCCAGATCTGCCAGAGGGCACTCATTTCGTCCACTGGGTCGTCGGCGAAATCGACCCGCAGATCGGTGACCGGCCAGTCGACGTCGGCCACGACGAGCAGTCCGGCCGAATGCACCGGGCCGGCCTCACCGCCGGCAGCGAGCGCATCACGTAGCCCGTCGAGTAGTCGCTCCTCGAGATGTTCTGCCCTACTGCGGGTGTAGCCGGTCACCAGTTCGGTGAGAACGCTCTCGTCGGCCAGGAGATTGCCAGCGGCGACCACGTTCTCGGCCTCGATGTGACCGTACACACCGAGGCTCTGCGAGCCCGAGTGCACTGCTGTCGTGCCGTCGGCCCCGATTGCGGTGACCTGTCGATGGTCCGGAAAGCGCTCCCGCGACAGTGCATTTGCCAGAGCATCCGGCGCGTTGGCGCCAACAGCCATCTCGTCGAGCACGGCGGTGCCCAGCGCCGGATTGGTGATGTTCTGCGAGGCGACCACACCGACACCTGGCCGCAGGTGCGCGCAGCGCGCGGCGACTGCCGGGCTCGACGAGCAGATCACGATGCCGAAGGCACCCGTTGCCGGTTCGTGGGCGATCAGTGAGAGTGTCATCGATCGTCGGACTTCGGTTCGGTGAGAACGGGTTCGCTGACAACGGCGGGCGC
>NZ_MVPX01000680.1:0-1835 GCF_002043085.1 Gordonia sp. i37
TCTCTTCGACAGCGTCGAATCCCTCTCGGATCCGTTGGCCGGATCCGAGTCCCTGTCCGACACACAGCCCGTGTCGGCCGTCCCCGAGAGTGGGCAACGATGAAGACCACCTTCGATCGAGTGTCGGCGATGACGCCGGCACAACGCGGCGCCTTGGTCGAGCAGTTCGACAAGGCCGCACGCATCACCGGTGCCGAACCCATCGCCGTCGTCGGCATCGGTTGCCGCTTCCCGGGCGGCGTCCGTGGGCCGGAATCGTTCTGGGAGCTGTTGACCCAGGGCCGTGACGGGGTGGTGGAGGTTCCGCCGCAGCGATGGGATGCCGAGGAGTACTACGACCCGGATCCGATGGTGCCCGGGCGGATGCCGTCGAAGTGGGGCGGATTCCTGGACGACATCGCGGGTTTCGACGCCGACTACTTCGGGATCACCCCGCGCGAGGCGGAGGCGATGGATCCCCAGCAGCGCATCGCGCTCGAGGTGGCGGTCGAGGCGCTCGAGGATGCCGGATACCGTTCCGACGCCCTGACCGGGGTGCGTGCGGCGGTCACCCTCGGTGTCTATTACAACGAGTACCAGAGCACCTCGGCCTCGCATCCGGAGTCGATCGACGCGTACTCGGCAACCGGTAACGCGCACAGCATCACCGTGGGGCGCATCGCCTACCTGCTCGGTCTGCGGGGCCCGGCCGTCGCCGTCGACACGGCGTGCTCATCGTCGCTGGTCGCTCTCCATCTGGCGTGTCAGAGCCTGCGTTCCCGGGAGTCCGATCTGGGGTTGGCCGGCGGTGTGAGTGTGATCCTTCGGCCGGAAACGCAATTGGCACTGGGTAAATGGGGAATGCTCTCGCCTCGCGGACGGTGTAATGCCTTCGACGTGGCGGCCGACGGTTTCGTCCGCGGCGAAGGTGCAGGCGTAGTGGTCCTCAAACGCCTTGCCGACGCGGTCCGCGACGGTGACCGGGTGCACGCGGTCATCCGCGGTTCCGCGGTCAACTCCGACGGACGGTCCAACGGGCTCACCGCACCGAATGCGCCGGCCCAACGCGAGGTGATCACCCGCGCGCTCGCTGCCGGTGACGTGCCCGCGTCCTCGGTCAACTTCGTCGAAACCCACGGCACCGGAACATCTCTGGGCGACCCCATCGAGTTCGACGCCTTGTCCGCGGTGTACGGCCGCGAGTCATCCTGCGCACTGGGTGCGGTCAAGACCAACTTCGGGCACCTCGAGGCGGCCGCCGGTATCGCCGGATTCATCAAGGCGGTGCTGACGGTGGAGCACGGGCAGATCCCGCCGAATCTGCACTTCACCCAATGGAATCCGGCCATCGATGCCCGGTCGACGCGCATCGTCGTGCCGACCGAGACGATGCAATGGCCACAGAGCGACACACCCCGGCGTGCCGGGATCTCCTCCTTCGGTCTCGGCGGTACGAACGCCCACATCGTCATCGAGCAGGGGCCCGCGCTCGCCGCCGCGTCGAGCGTGGCGTCGGCGATGCCGACGGTATCGCGACTGTCGGTGACCGGTCGATCGGAGGATCGTGTCCGTGACCGTGCTCGTGCACTCGCGCAGTGGCTCGAGACCGGCCCGTCGGTCGCACTGCCCGACGTCGCAGCAACCCTGGATCGGTTGCGCACCACCACCGATCCCGTCGGCACCGTGTGTGCCCGCGACACCGACGAGGCACTGGCCGGTTTGCGCGCCCTCGCCGAGGGCAGCCCACGTCCCGGCATGCTCGCCCCGCGCCGGTATCGGCCTCGGTCCGGCACGGTGTTCGTGTTTTCGGGGCAGGGGTCGCAGTGGGCGGGGATGGGTCGTCGGTTGTTGGTGGC
>NZ_MVPX01000681.1:0-1277 GCF_002043085.1 Gordonia sp. i37
GCGCGGAAGGTGGTGCCGACGTCGGGTAGCGCGTTGGTGCGTTTCGGGTTCGGTTCGGCTGCCCCGACCGGGGTGTTTTTGCGCCACCAGCATCGTCCGGCCCACGGCCCGTCGCGGTAGATCCCGGTGGTGTACTGTCCGGGTTTGTCGCCGACCATGCGGTTGTGTTTCCCGCAGGCGGGGGCGAGGTCACCGATGTTGGTGAGCCCGCCTTTCGCGTGATCTTTGGTGGCGTGATGGATTTCGACGTGCGCGGCGGGCTGGGTACATCCGGGAAACGAGCAGTACTCGCCACCGTCTTTGGCGAACAACGCGATCCGCTGCCCTTGACTCGCCAACCGCGCCCGACCCAAATACAGGGGAAGGTTCGTGTGGTCGTCGAACACCGCCAACCACGGCTGGCACTGGGCCGCGAGTGCGATCACATCGCGGATCGGCAGCAGGGTGCCGGTCGCGCTCACTCCCATCCCGGTTTGCGCGATCAACTCCGACAGGGTGGCTTTGATGATCAGATGCGGCGGCAGCCCGCGATGCGACTGCGGGCCGAGACCCACATCCAACCCGGCGCGCAGGACCGCTTCCAACGCATCGTGGTTGCGTTGCACCTGATCACGGCGATCCCGCGATGCGGCAACCGCCAACGCGTCGGGGTCGGCATCCTCACGACTGCCGGTCGGAGACTCCGGATCGGCGGGGTTGTTCATTCCGGGGGCCGCCCACATCGCCAACACCGCTTCGAGGTGCGCGGTCAAGGTGGGGGTCATCTTCCCCGACAGGCCACTCATTTTCTGCGCGTCTTGCCGGCCGATGCGGATTTGGCGGCGGCGTTGCCGATCCGAATCGTCGGTCAGTTGGCCGTCGGGGTCGAGGTGCGCCAACACCCGTGCCCCCAAAATCCGGAGATCGGACGGGGGGTGGGTGCGGGCGAACCCGGCCATCGTGGCCTCGGCCGACATTTTCTCGTCGAACGGGACTTTCGTGGGGATGCGGTCGAGGACGTCGATCACCACCGCCGCGTGGGAGGGGCCGGCCGCCCCGGACGCCATCGCTTCGGCGAGTGCTGGATATTTGGGGGCGGCAACCTCACCGGTAAAGGTGTGGAAGGTGGCGGTCGCTTTCAGTTGTTTCCACCGCCGCCACGGTTCCGAGATCCGCAACAAGCCGATCATGGCGTCGGTGATCGACCCGAACCCGTACTCGCGGGCGAGGTGGCGGTCGGAGAATTCGACGATCTGCCGATCACCTTGGACGGTGACGCGGGTGATCAACTGTTCGGT
>NZ_MVPX01000682.1:0-316 GCF_002043085.1 Gordonia sp. i37
CTCACCCGAAAAAACTTTCGACAACCTCTTGCCAACCCGACAAACCCGGCATACACTCGAACACAACATCACGCAAACACGCGTTCGCTAGCGCCGGGGGGTGAGAAATGATGGTCGACGCCGCACTGCCCGACGTGTCCGGTTTGTCGACCACCCAGAAACTCGCCCTCGCCCACCGTGTGGTTGATGCGCTGGCGTCGGATGATTTGACCGGGCTGTCCAACGACGACCTGGTCACCGTCGCTCAGTCCACCGAACAGTTGATCACCCGCGTCACCGTCCAAGGTGATCGGCAGATCGTCGAATTCTCCGACCG
>NZ_MVPX01000683.1:0-1244 GCF_002043085.1 Gordonia sp. i37
TGCGAGTTGCACGATGCGCATGAGCCCAGTGAGCCGTGCGCGTGTGAACACTGCGCCATCAGCCGCCGACCCCCACGTGAACCGCACGAGTACGTGCCGGCGATACCGCCGCTCAGGCCTCGCGACGGTCCCGGCGCAGCAGGTCGCCGACGTCGACCACGTCACGAACCGCGGGCGACGCCGGCTCGAAATACTCTGCGCGGCCCACATGATGGGCCGCGGCCACCCACGCCGACGGCATCGATTCAATCCTGGTGTTCAGTGCGCGCACGTTGGCGTTGTAGAGCCGACGTGCGGCGGCGATCCGGTCCTCGGTGTCGGCGAGTTCACGCCGCAGCGCGTCGTATCCACGCACCGCCTGCACCTGCGGGTACTGCTCGGCCAGCGCCTGCATCCGGGTCAGCGAGGTGCTCAACGACTCCTCGGCTGCGGCGACCGCGACGACGTCGGCGTCGTCGCGCGCCGTCAACCGTTGTGCGTCGGTGCGGGCACGCGTGACCGACTCGAGCACACCCTGCTCGAATGATGCCGCCTGACGCACGGCCGCAACGAGATTGGGTACGAGGTCATGGCGGCGCTGCAACTCGACGTCAACCTGCTTCCACGACTCGGCCACGAGGTTGCGCAGTCGAACGAAAGTGTTGAACGCCGACAGGTACCACAGCCCGGCACCTGCGAGGACGACCACGACGACGATCACCGCGGCCCAGGTACTCATGACACGCTCCGCTCACCCGGACTGGCTGACACACCGAAATCGGTCCAGATGAATCTCGGGATCCCGTCGGCGATCAGCGCCATCGCGGCGAACACCTCCGAGATGTGGTGTGGCCGATTCCCGAGGGTCGTCACGGCGACCAGGCTGTCGCCGACGATCTCGAACTTCGTCATGATCACCGCGCCGCTCGTGCGGCCCAATTCGGTGAGGCGCTCGATGGTACGTGGCGTGAACACCGCGTGCGCGAAGGCCGGATTCGTCGAGTAGACACTGAATCTCTCGTTGAAGTCCGCCGACTCGAACAGCACGCGTTCTCCGGTGGTGGCGTCGATGGTGACGCCCATCGTCAGTCGCGGCAGCGCCGCAGGCAACCGGAGGGTGAACACGTTGCGGTAGTGCGTCGTCAGATTCACCCGGTTGTTGTTGAGCCAGGTGTAGTGAAAGTACGTTGCCGGATACTCGCCGATGCGACCGGTCATCGCGTCGCGCACCCGCTTGCGTCGGGCCCGCCCGACGGAGAACGGTG
>NZ_MVPX01000684.1:0-1912 GCF_002043085.1 Gordonia sp. i37
CCTCGCCGATGCGACCGGTCATCGCGTCGCGCACCCGCTTGCGTCGGGCCCGCCCGACGGAGAACGGTGTGAAGTCCCACGGCGGTAACGGCCACCCGGACTCGGGAAGATGGTGAAAACCATTGGCGGACGCCCACTCCCGAACCCACCGTCGGCGTGCACACTTGATGATCACCCCGGACGGCACGAAGGCCAGAATCGGGGTGCCCAGCAGGAGGACCCACAACAGGGGCCGTCCGTGACCCTGCCACCACCACACGTGAAAGGCGGTCAGCGCGAGAAAGGTCAGCGCCGACAACGTATTCAGGAACCACGTGCGTGACCACCAGGGACCCGAGACGGGCCCACCCGCGCGAGCACCGTGGCGCCAGACGTCGATCCCGATCATGGCGAACACGCTAGTCCAGGAGATCGCGTGATCACCGATCGGAGCGGCCCGCCAGTCATTCGGTCGGCTGCTTGCACCGCGATGACTTCCGGGCGCCCAGCAAGTCAGCATTCGAGACAACAGGATCAACAGCAGTGGAGGGTGACCGATGGGTTCTCGGCGCGAGGTATGGCCGGTCGTGCACGCCGAACGCCGACGGCTCGTCGATGCACTCGAGAACGTCGACGCGGACGCCTGGACCACACCGTCGCTGTGCCCGGGCTGGGATGTCCACGACGTGCTGGCCCATCTGGTCGACGGCGCCCGCACCACGCGGGCCGCCTTCGTGTGGCGGATGATGCGCTCGCGCTTCGATTTCGACGCCGACAACGACCGCGGGATCGTCTCGGCGAAAGCTCCGAACCCACGGGAGACCCTTGCCCGTCTGGCACGGTCGGCACAGCTGCGCCGCACCCCGCCGGCGGCACCGGCGACGCGGCTCGTCGAGGTGTTCGTCCATGGTGAGGACATCCGCCGACCTCTCGGTATCGACGCTGACCTCCCCGTCGAGCATGTCATGACCGCGCTGGTCCACCAGACACGCACCCGGGTCGCCTGGGGAGGCGGGCGCGAGCGGGTGGACGGGCTCCACCTCGTGGTCACCGACGCCGAGATGCTCTACGGCGAGGGCCCCACGGTGCGTGGTCGGGCGATTGATCTCCTGCTCGCGGTGTCGGGACGACCGGTCGTCGACGGGGCTCTCACCGGGCCGGGCGCCGCACGGCTCCGGACGCACGCCGTCGCCCACTGAACCACTCTCGAACGTCGGTGAAGATCGTCATCTTCGGGCAGACCGGACATCACCGGTGTACGTAATGTCCGAATCTTCCTGATCTGCAGAATCTTTCACCCAACTTGTAACCCACTTCACAGCAATCTGACGAGCGATCTGACGAGTACTTCGCTTAGAGTAACTAAGTAATTAGTTACCCAAGGTCAACTATCAATCCGTTCGGTGGTGAGTCATGGACGAGACGTCCGGCGCAGCGTCTGTCGCGACCCTCAGCGAAGCCGCTGCGATTCATCGCGACCTCATCCGGATCGGACGAGCCATCCGCGCCCGGTCCGACGCCGGACCGCTGTCGCCGGGGCAGTTGTCGGCGTTGTGGACGATCGCGCAAAACGCCCCGATCCGCGCCACCGAACTCGCCACCCGGGAGTCGGTGGCCGGCCCGACCATGTCGCGGGTCGTCGCGTGCCTCGAGCAATCCGGCATGGTCACCCGCACCACCGATCCGCACGACGGCCGCGTCAGCCTACTGACCCCCACCGCCACCGGCTACCAGTACGTGCGCGGTGCCACCTCGCGGAAGTCCGATCTGTTCGAGGAGGCACTCGACCGACTCGAACCCGCCGACCGCATTGCGGTCACCCGCTCGATGCGCCTGCTCGCCGACACCGTCTGCGAGCTCGACCACCCGTCCACAGCCCCACACACTGCAGAGGAAGGAGCCTGATGGAACCCGCCATCAACGGTCACGGAGG
>NZ_MVPX01000685.1:0-230 GCF_002043085.1 Gordonia sp. i37
CCTGGGGCATTGACCTATGCACCCAGCGCCACCTTGCGCGCTGAGGTGCTGGCCAACGACCCCTGGTGCCGATACCCCTACTGCGGCATGCCCTCACACCTGTGCGACCTCGATCATTGGCGACCCTTCAACCACACCGACCCCGAGGCCGGAGGGTGGACGGTGCTCGGTGATCTGATCCCGCTGTGTCGGGCAGATCATCAACGCAAACACCTCGCCGAGTGGGTGCC
>NZ_MVPX01000686.1:0-291 GCF_002043085.1 Gordonia sp. i37
GGTGGAAGTTGTATTCGTAGTCGGGTGGTTCCAGCGTCGGCGTGCGGTGGTCTCGAGACGCGTCGTGCTCGCTGCGCTCGCTCGGCGCTCCTCGACCATCGGGAGGGGGGCGCGCTCGGCAGGCATCAAGAGACCGGTGCTCCTCGACCTGATCATCAGGGGGCCGGCCCTTTCCTCGGTCGTCGAGGTGTGACGAGCCGCTAGGCGAGGAGCCTCGAGACGCGGTGACCCGGTGCTGGGTGTCGGCCCGGTGTGAATATAACTTCCACGGAATCGGCTCGAAAACCCTGT
>NZ_MVPX01000687.1:0-8504 GCF_002043085.1 Gordonia sp. i37
GCCTTGAACTCAGGCGTAAACGACCGACGCGTCCTCGACATAGTGACATCCTTCCAGCAGGGCCCATAACCCCACTATCTCGGGTGTCCACTCAAACTGGGGAACCTCAAACATCGTGGACCGCTCGATCACCGCCGAGCGGTTGATCGAGGAGTTGGAGAAGGTGTTCGCGATCTGGGGTGGCCCGCCGATGGTGCTGCGCATGGATAACGGGCCTGAGTTCATCTCAGAGGCCCTCCAAGCGTTTTGTGCTGGGTCGGTGGGGATTTCCTACATTCCACCCGGCACGCCGTGGAACAACGGGTTCATCGAGTCGTTCAACAACCGGTTGCGAGATGAGTGTTTGAATCGCAACTGTTGGCCCACCCTGTTGGAGGCCCGCGTGGTCATCGGCGACTTCAAAGACGACCACAACCACCGACACCGGCATTCGGGACTGGGCTACAAGACCCCGGCCGAGTACGCTGCCGGATGCACCCACAGGCACCATCCCGTGGGCTGCGAGATCGACTGATCAACCACAAGAAGGAACGGCTCTACAACAGACCGGACCGACTATCGGGGACCTGCCACCCAGGCCGTGCCCGGATCTCGACCAGCTTTCACCGCTAGGACTTGATCCAGTCGATGGCGATCGCGATGACGATCGCGTTGAAGAAAAAGCTCACGATGCTGTGGGTGATTACTCGGCGGCGCATGGCGGTTGAGGTGATAGTGACATCGGACACTGCGAACGACGTTCCTATGGTGACGGAGAAGTAGACGTATTCGACAATTCCGGGTTCCGGGCAGTCGGGGAAGTCGAGGCCGCCGTCAACGCCGCTGGCTCTCGCGTAGATTTGGGCGCACGCCACGTGTAATAGAAGCCACGACAGGAGGATTGTCAGAGCGGCAGCTCCTTTGACAAAGCTAAATCCGTCGTCCTCGTTGTGTCGGACAACGATGAGCACTCCACCTGCCAGGCCAGTGCAGCTGACGATGAGGGCAAAAACGTTTGCGTGCCAGCGAGGCCCGAAGATCTGCGGGATGTCGTCGTCGTGGAACAGGGGAATTGCATTCCGGAGCCGGACCCAGCCAGTCGCCAGGTAGGCCATCGCGAACAGATCCCACGCGACAATGAGACCGATCGGCGTGTCCAAGTTTATTAAGTAGGCCAGCCATATCAGCCCGAGGACTGCAAGAGTCATCTCGAGCAGCGACAGCGCTCGCAGTGTTCTCACTGCTCGATTACCCGACGCGGCTCGCATGTACGCTTATATGTTTCTGAAAGCAGTCGCATGACCGGTGATCCTAGACATAGTGAGAGAGGTTGTCGGGCATTTAGTCCTTCTTACCTGCCGCGACGGCTTGCGCGTAAAGTTGTCCGGCGCGGTAAGACGATCGGACGAGAGGACCGGACATGACACCAATGAACCCGATGTCGCGGGCGGTGTCGGCGAGTGAGTCGAACTCATCGGGGGTGGCCCAGCGGTCGACGGGGTGGTGGAGCAGTGAGGGCCGCAGATACTGGGTGATGGTGAGGAGTTGGCAGCCGGCGTTGTGCAGGTCTCGCATCGAGGAGATTACCTCGTCGGTGGTTTCGCCGAGCCCGAGGATGAGGTTGGATTTGGTGATGAGGCCGGAGTCGCGGGCACGGGTGATCACCTCGAGGGAGCGCTCATAGGTGAAGCCGGGGCGGATGCGGCGGAACAACCGAGGAACGGTTTCGAGGTTGTGGGCCAACACTTCTGGCTTGCTGTCGAAGACCTCCGCGAGTCGCTCCGGGGTGGCCGTGAAATCAGGGATCAACAGTTCGACGCCGGTGCCCGGGCAGCGCTGATGGATCTGGCGGACCGTTTCGGCGTACAACCACGCTCCGCCGTCGGGTAGGTCGTCGCGTGCGACGCCGGTGATGGTGGCGTAGCGCAGTCCTATGGTCTGCACGGATTCGGCCACGCGGCGTGGTTCGTGACGGTCGAGTGCCGTGGGCTTGCCGGTGTCGATCTGGCAGAAGTCGCAGTGTCGGGTGCATTGATCTCCGCCGATGAGGAAGGTGGCTTCGCGGTCTTCCCAGCATTCGAAGATGTTGGGGCAGCCCGCCTCCTGGCACACGGTGTGCCGGTCCTCGCGCTCGACGAGACGGGTCAGCGTCTGGTTCTCGGGGCCGGTGCGGACTTTGATCTTCATCCACGGGGGTTTACGTTCGATGGGTGAGGAGCTGTTGCGGACTTCCAGGCGTAGCAGACGCCGGCCCTCGGCGGCGGTGGTCATGGGTGGATCTCCTGATGCGGCAGACGAATTGGGGATGAGCATCGGGTGGCGTCGGCGGTCAGCATTCGACCACGTTGACCGGCACGGTGACGGCGAGCCCTCCGGTGGAGGTCTCTTTGTATTTGGCGTTCATGTCGTGGCCGGTGGCGCGCATGGTGTCGATCACCTGGTCGAGGCTGACGCGGTGGCTACCGTCCCCGCGCAACGCCATGCGGGCGGCGTTGATGGCTTTGCCCGCGGAGATGGCGTTGCGTTCGATACAGGGGATCTGCACGAGCCCGCCGATGGGGTCACAGGTCAGACCGAGGCTGTGTTCCATCGCGATCTCGGCGGCGTTCTCGACCTGTTCGGTTGTGCCACCGAGGATTTCGGCCAGTCCGGCAGCGGCCATGGAGGCGGCGCTGCCGACCTCGCCCTGACACCCGACTTCGGCGCCGGAGATCGAGGCACGCTGCTTGTACAGGGAACCGATCGCGCCGGCAGTGAGCAGGAATCGGACGGCGACGTCGTCGGGATCGGTGCGGCCGGCGGGAGTGTAGTGGTGGGCGTAGTGCAGGACGGCGGGGATGATGCCGGCTGCGCCGTTGGTGGGGGCGGTGACGATGCGACCGCCGGCGGCGTTTTCTTCGTTGACCGCCAGGGCGACGAGGTTGACCCAGTCCTCGGCGAACGCCGGATCCCGGTGGGAGTCTTCGGCGGACAGTCGGGTGTACCAATCGTGGGCGCGGCGTTGCACGCCGAGTCCGCCGGGCAGGGTGCCGTGGCGGGTCATGCCTCGTTGCTGACAGGCCTGCATGACGTCGCGGATGTGGAGCAGGCGGGCGCGTACTTGTGCCTCGGTGTGGCGTGGTTGTTCGGTGGCCAGCATCACCGCGCTGATCGGGATGCCGTAACGCTCGGTGAGTAGGAGCAGGTCCTGCCCGGAGTCGAACGCCAAAGGATGATCGGCCTCGGATTCGCTTGTGGCCGTATCTGTTTCGTCGTCGGTGACGACAAATCCGCCGCCGACGGAATAGAAGGTGCGCGAACAGATCTCGCGTCCGGCTGCGGCATGCGCGGTCACGGTCATGGCGTTGGGGTGCCGGTCGAGGATGATAGCCGGGTGCAGGTGCATGTCGTCTTCGGTGAGCGCGACGCCCACGACGCCGGCCACGGTGATGTGGCCACTGGCCCGGACCACCGCAAGCCGCTGGTCCATGTCTTCGGGGTCGATGGTGTCGGGGCGGTGGCCTTCGAGACCGAGGAGGATGGCGGCCATGGTGCCGTGCCCGGAGCCGGTGGCCGCCAGCGACCCGTAGAGGTCGACGCGCAGCCCGGTCAGGTCGGTGAGCAGGCCGCGGCGGTCGAGGGTGGCGGCGAAGTCGGCGGCCGCGCGCATCGGCCCGACGGTGTGTGAACTCGATGGTCCGATGCCGACGGTGAACAGGTCGAACACGCTGACGGTCATGGTGTGCCCACGCCGGGATAGAGCGGGTGGGCCTCAGCGAGCGCACGGACCTGCGCGGCCAGATCGATGACGTCGGCACCCTCGGCACCCTCGACGGCGGTCAGAGCGCGGGCGATGAGGTCAGCGACGCGCTCGAAGTCGGCGACATCGAAGCCGCGGGTGGCCAGGGCCGGGGTACCGATCCGCAGACCGGAGGTGATCATCGGTGGGCGTGGGTCGAAGGGAACAGCATTGCGGTTGACGGTGATTCCGATCGCCTCGAGCCGATCCTCGGCCTGCTGGCCGTCGATGGCGGCCTGACGCAGATCAACCAGCACGAGATGCACGTCGGTGCCGCCGGTGAGCACGCTGATACCCGCGTCGCTGACGTCAGGTCGGCTCAGGCGGTGCGCGACCGCCTGTGCCCCGGCCAGGCACCGCCGCTGACGCTCGGTGAACTCCGGTTCGGCGGCCATTTTGAAAGCGGTGGCCTTGGCGGCGATGACATGCTCGAGCGGTCCGCCCTGCTGGCCGGGGAACACCGCCGAGTTGATCTTCCTCGCGATGGCCGCATCGTTGGACAGGATGATGCCGCCGCGCGGACCGCCGAGTGTTTTGTGGGTGGTGGAGGTGACCACATGCGCGTGCGGCACCGGCGACGGGTGCAGACCGGTGGCCACGAGTCCGGCGAAGTGGGCCATGTCAACCATCAGGTAGGCCCCGACCTCGTCGGCGATCTCCCGGAATCGGGCGAAGTCGAGCTGTCGCGGGTAGGCCGACCAGCCGGCGATGATCAGCTTGGGCTGGTGCTCGCGGGCGGCCGCGGCGACGGCATCCATGTCGATGAGGTGGTCGGATTCGGAAACACCGTAGCCGGCAACGGCATACAGCTTGCCGGAGAAGTTGATGCGCATTCCGTGGGTGAGGTGGCCGCCGGCGTCGAGGGACAGTCCCAGGATGGTGTCGCCGGGAGTGATCAGGGCGTGCATCACTGCGGCGTTGGCGGTGGCACCGGAGTGGGGTTGCACGTTGGCGAACTCGGCGCCGAACAAAGCCTTGACCCGGTCGATCGCGATCTGCTCGATGACATCGACATGTTGGCAGCCGCCGTAGTAGCGGCGCCCCGGGTAGCCCTCGGCGTACTTGTTGGTCAGCACGGAGCCCTGGGCCTGCATCACCGACAGCGGCGCATGGTTTTCCGACGCGATCATCTCGAGCCCACCGCGTTGCCGCTCGAGTTCCTTGCCGATCAGCGCGGCGACATCGGGGTCGAAGTCATCAAGGGTGCGGTCCAGGACGCTCACGCCTCGACACCGTTCTTCTCGGCATACTCGGCGGCACTGAGCAACTCACCGGCGTCGGTGGCCAGCACCGCGAACAGCCAGCCACCCTCGTAGGGGTCGCTGGTGATGATGCTCGGATCGTCGACGGCAGCGGTGTTGACGATCGAGACCGTGCCAGTGACCGGTGAATACAACTCGGACACGGTTTTGGTGGATTCGACTTCGCCGCAGGTCTCGCCAGCGGTCACCGTGGACCCGACCTCGGGGAGTTCGACGAAGACGAGGTCGCCGAGGTTGTCGGCGGCCAGACCGGTGATTCCGATCCGGACCGGTTCATCGGTGGGCAGCGGTGTGCCTGGGGAGACGAGCAGCCATTCGTGTTCGTCGGTGTAGCTGCGGTCGGTGGGAAGTCCAGCAGACATGGTGAAGCCTTTCAGCGGAAGAGAGGTGGAGCCAAGAGAAGTGGAGCTAGGAGGTAGCGGAGCGGTGATAGAACTGACGTGGTGTGACGGTGTAGGTTTCGGCATTGCCGCGGATGTCGACGGACACCTCGGTGCCGGGGTGGGCGTGGGCGAGGTCCACGTAAGCCATGGCGATCGGGTAGCCCAGAGTCGGCGAGAGGGCGCCGGAGGTGACGGTGCCGATCTCCTGGCCCGACGTGTCGAGGACCGGGTAGTCGGCGCGGGCGGCGCGGCGACCGGTCCCGACGAGGCCGACCAGGGTGCGGGTGGGCGGTTGGTCGGCGAGGGCGGCCAGTGCATCGCGACCAACGAAGCTGGTGTCGAGGCGCACGACCTTGCCCAGCCCCGCTTCATACGGGTTGGTATGCAACGTCAGTTCGTGCCCGTAGAGCGCCATCCCGGCTTCCAGGCGCAGGGTGTCGCGGCAGGCCAGACCGGCGGGAGTGCCGCCGCACGTGCGGGTTTCGGTGAGCAACGCCTGCCAGAGGGGGACGGCGTGCTCGTTGGGGACATAGAGTTCGAACCCGTCTTCGCCGGTGTAGCCGGTGCGGGCGAGCAGTACGTCGATCTCGGCGACCACCGCGGATGCGGCGGCGTAGTACTTGAGTTCGGCCACCGCAGCGCGGTCCGGGCCGGCTACCAGGGCGGCCACGATGGCCTGCGCCTGGGGACCCTGCACGGCGATCAGTGCGGTCTCGGCCGACTGATCGTTCACCGCCACGTCGAAACCTTCGGCCCGGGAATCGAATTCGGCGCAGACGCGACGGGTGTTGGCGGCGTTAGCGACCACCAGGAACCGGTCGTCGGCCAGTCGGTAGACGACCAGGTCGTCGATGACACCGCCGTCAGCGGTGCAGATCAACGAGTACTTGGCGCGTCCGGATGCGGTGGTAGAGAGCTGGCCGACGAGCGCGTAGTCGAGCACCGCGGCCGCGTCGGGACCCTCGATGGCGATCTCGCCCATGTGCGAGAGGTCGAAAAGTCCGGCCGCGGTGCGCACCGCGTGGTGCTCGGCGAGGTCACCGACATATTTGAGAGGCATCTGCCAGCCCGCGAAATCAGTGAAATGCGCTCCGAGGGAATGGTGTTCGCCGAGCAACGGTGAGACCGGGGTAGTCGTGATGGTCATCGGGTGGCCTCCTGGGCATGGATAAGTGATGTGCTGGGGGTGGCGAATGCTTCCGGTGGTGGGCACGAGCACACCAGCTTGCGGTCGCCGCGTACCCCGTCGATGCGGCCGACTGGCGGCCAGTACTTGGCGGTGCGCACCGCGGCGGTGGGATAGGCGGCCGTGTGTCGGGGGTAGGGGAGATCCCACTGGTCGGCGGTGACCTGCTCGGCGGTGTGTGGTGCCTGCCGCAAGGGGCTGCGCTCGACCGGCCAGATCCCGTCGGCCACCAGGTCGATCTCGCCGCGGATGGCGATCATCGCCTCGATGAACCGGTCGAGTTCGGCGAGGTTCTCCGATTCGGTGGGTTCAACCATGAGGGTGCCGTTGACCGGGAACGACAGTGTGGGGGCGTGGAATCCGTAGTCGATGAGACGTTTGGCGACGTCCTCGGCGGTGACACCGGTGGCTGCGGTGAGCTCGCGCAGATCGAGGATGCATTCGTGCGCGACGAGCCCCCCAGTGCCGGTGTAGAGCACCGGATAGTGCGGGGCGAGTGCGTGGGCGAGGTAGTTGGCCGCCAGGACCGCGGTCTTGGTGGCGTGGGTGAGTCCGTCGGGGCCCATCAGCGCCAGATAGGCCCAGGTGATCGGCAGGATGCCGGCGGACCCGTAGTTCGCCGCCGATACTGGACTCGCGGTGATCTCTCCGGCGGCCGGATCGCCAGGCAGATACGGTGCGAGGTGCGCACGCACGGCCACCGGACCGACGCCGGGACCCCCACCGCCGTGGGGGATGCAGAAGGTCTTGTGCAGGTTCAGGTGGCTGACGTCGCCGCCGAACTCACCGGGCCGGGCCAGCCCGACCAGCGCGTTGAGGTTGGCGCCATCGACATAGACCTGGCCACCAGCATCGTGGACGAGGCCGCAGACGGTGCGGACATCGGTTTCGTACACGCCGTGGGTCGACGGATAGGTGAGCATGATCGCCGCGATCTGACCCGTATGAGCGGCGATCTTGGTGCGCAGATCGTCCAGATCGATGTTGCCGTTGTCGGCGGTGGCCACCACCACGACCCGCAACCCGGCCAGCACGGCCGACGCGGCGTTGGTGCCATGCGCGGACTGCGGTATCAGACACACGTCGCGTCGGGTATCCCCGTGAGCGACGTGGAAGCTGCGGATGGCCAGCAAACCGGCGAGCTCTCCCTGAGATCCGGCGTTGGGCTGCAACGAAACCCGGTCGTAGCCGGTGATGTCGGCCAGCCACCGCTCGAGGTCGGCGACCAGCCGGCGGTAGCCGACGGTCTGATGCTCGGGCGCGAACGGATGGATGCCGGCAAAGCTGGGGTAGCTGATCGGCTCCATCTCCACGGCCGAGTTGAGCTTCATCGTGCACGACCCGAGCGGGATCATGGTGCGGTCGAGCGCGAGGTCCTTGTCCGAGAGCAACCGCAGGTAACGCAGCATTGCCGTCTCGGAGCGGTGTTCGTGAAACACCGGATGCTGCAGGAACATAGACGTACGCACCACAGTCGCTGGAAGGCTGTCGACAGCGGTGGTCCGGGGGCGGTGGGCGCCGAACACCGCCAGCACGGTGTCGATGATGGTGTCGGTGGTGACCTCGTCGCAGGCGATCGCCAGCTGATCGTCGTCGACACGCCGCAGATTGATGCCGGCCTGCTCGGCCGCGGTCACCAGAGTGTCGGCGCGGCCAGGCACCACGACGGTGACGGTGTCGAAGAACTCCTCGTGGAGCACCCGATGACCGGCCACCCGCAGCCCGGCGGCCAGCGTCCGAGCGTGACTGTGGACGCGGGAGGCGATGGCACGCAACCCTTCTGGACCGTGATAGACCGCATACATGGCGGCGACGTTGGCCAGCAGGGCCTGAGCGGTGCAGATGTTGCTGGTCGCCTTGTCGCGACGGATGTGCTGTTCGCGGGTCTGCAGTGCCAGGCGATAGGCGGGGGGGGC
>NZ_MVPX01000688.1:0-1229 GCF_002043085.1 Gordonia sp. i37
GAAGAACAGGGGCACACCAAAGCGCTGCGCGGACCCGATCGCGATGTCGGCGCCCTGCTCACCCGGCGGGGTGAGCAGAGTCAGCGACAGCAGATCCGCGGCGACCGCCACCAGCGCACCACGCTGATGCGACTCGGCGATCAGGGCGGTGTTGTCACGCACCGCACCACTCGCGCCCGGTGCCTGCACCACGACGCCGAACAGGTCACCTGCGGGCAATCCGACACTGAGATCGGCGACCGTGATTTCGATACCGACCGCCGCGGCACGTCCGATCAAGACCGCGAGTGTCTGTGGGAGACAATCGGAGTCGACGACCACCCGGGAGCTCGGCGAAGTCTTGTTCGCCCGCCGCATCAACAGGACCGCTTCCACGACGGCGGTGGCCTCGTCGAGCAGTGAGGCTCCCGCCAGCGGTAGTGTGGTGAGATCCTCGATGACGGTCTGGAAGGTCAGCAACGCTTCGAGACGACCTTGCGAGATCTCCGGCTGGTAGGGCGTGTAGGCGGTGTACCAGGCCGGCGACTCGAGCATGTTGCGGCGCAGCACCGCTGGCGTGATTGTGTCGTGGTAGCCGGCCCCGATCATCTGCACGCGAGGTGTGTTGTGCGCGGCCAACTCTCGTAGTGCGGTGAGCACCTCGGCCTCGGATCGGGCCGCCGGCACCTGCAGCGGGGTGTGGGTACGGATTTGCTCCGGAACCGCGGCGTCAATCAACTCATCGAGGCTGTCATAGCCCAGCACATCGAGCATCCGCGCGATCGACGAGTCGTTGGGTCCGACATGACGGGAAACAAAGTCGGGGTTGTCGGCGGCCGGCGCCGGAAACGACATAGGTGATGACACAAGGCAACTCCAGGAACAGGGGCACCCGTGGGTAAACGGGCACGTTGAGGTGGATGTGCCTCCCCGCTCTGTCCTCGACACCTGAGAGTTTGAGCCGGACCCACGCGAAAAGCGTTCCGGCGGTTCACCTTCGGTAAGACCGGTCAGCGATGACCGGAGCTATTCTCCAGAGTTGCCTCGACGCGGTGGTACATGAGCCTGAGAGATTCCTGGGGAGGATGTTGCTCCTACGGCGCCCCAGTTAAGGGGTTCTCCCACCGCGCGTCGTCGACGTATTCGGTTGTGAGAGGACACCCTACACACACCAACCAAAATTTGTCTCTTCACCGATGGGGTTGACCCCGTTTCCCGGACATCTTGATGGCCAGTGTGAGGCTGGCGGG
>NZ_MVPX01000689.1:0-376 GCF_002043085.1 Gordonia sp. i37
CTTCGAGATCAGCTCGCACGCAAGTCAGCAATCAAGCTAACCGTGTCCATTTTTTCGGGGGAACCCCATCTGGCGCATCAGATCCGGGGAGGCCTGGGTAAGGTGGTCGTGAAGAAACTGGGCAGGGTCGATACCCTGAGGGACAGCGGTCATCGTGGTCGTTCCTTTCGAGTCGGACGTAGAGAATTCACTCGAAGGATCACCCGATGGCCGCGCTCACCGTGGGAGGCTCGCAGCCACCGGGCCAGTCATACACCACTCAACAGGACTCCACTCTCGGCGGCGGTGCCTGGGGTTGAGTCGGCGGGCTAGTGGCGCGAGTTTGAAGTTGTTGGACGGTTGGCTTTTTCTAGGATCTGTTCGGCGGTTTTGGTCC
>NZ_MVPX01000069.1:0-43944 GCF_002043085.1 Gordonia sp. i37
AGCCATCGGCCCATCACGCGGTACACGGTCTCGCGAAACCGGATGTCGGTGAGATACACGGTGACCTTGACGATGTCGCGCAGCGAACTCCCCGACTCGTCGAGCAGCATCGCGATGTTGGCCATGGCCTTGTCGGCCTGTGCCTCGACATCGCCGATGCCGATCGACTCGCGCGTGTCGAGGTCTTGTCCGATCTGACCGCGCAGGTACACCACGCCGCCTGCGACGACGGCCTGGCACAGATCGTTGTCGAGGTTCTGCTCGGGATAGGTGTCGCGGGTGTTGAACGGACGGATCCGGGTGTGGGTGACCCCGCGGGAGGGTGCGGCGCTCATGGAGAGAATCCTTTCGGCTGTCAGGTGCCGGGGCTCAGCGTGCGGCGAGAGCGGGCGCTTCGTAGGCGAGGTAACCGCGCTGGATGGCGATCTGATCGGCGAGATACTTGGCGTCGTGCCAGACACCCCAGATGAAGCTCGATCCGCGTCGCGACAGCCATGGCAGCCCGAGGAAATACACGCCGGGCTCGCTGGAGACACCGCGCTGATGCCGCGGCCGACCGAGTTCGTCGAGGGCCGCGACCTGTAGCCAGTCGTAGTCGTAGGCGAAGCCGGTGGCCCACACGATGGAGGCCACCGAATGCGCCGCCAGGTCGAGTGATCGGACCGGTGTGGTGACGCAGGCCGGATCGGGTCCGATGACCCGGGCCTGCGGTTCCTCGGGCAGATCGAGTCCGTTGCGGGCGATGTGGGCGTCGGCCTCGTCGAGCATCGACAGGTAGTTGGCGTCACCGGCCTCGATGTTGGCGCGCAGGTCGTCGGCAAAGGTCATGACTCCGTCGACGACGGCCTCCGCACGTCCGAGCAGGGTGATGCCATCGGCGGCGAGGCTGCGGAAATCGACGGTGTGTCCGCCGTGAGCGCCGCTGACGGCGATCGTGACATGCTCGGCCCCGGCGGGCGGAACGGCCATGTCCCACTTGCCGAGAACGCCGAGCCACCAACAGAAGTCACGGCCGCGATAGCTGCGCGGGGGACGGTCGTGCGGTCCGACCGCAAGATAAACCGTACGCCCCGATTCGCGGAGCTCGTCGGCGATCTGCACACCCGACGAGCCGGCACCGACGACGAGTACCGCGCCGTCGGGTAGCTGCTGTGGCCGGTGATAGGAACTCGAATGGATCTGGTGCAGTGCCGAATCGGCGGGTACCAGCGGCGGGATGACGGGCTTCTGGAAGGCCCCGGTTGCCGAGACGACGAAGCGGGCGTCGATGGTGCCCTCGCTCGTTTCGACACGAAAACCCGAGCGGCCGTTGTGTCGTCGGACCGAGATCACCTCGACACCGGTGCGGATGGGCGCGGAGATCATCGAGGCGTAGGCTGCGAGATAGTCGGCGACGCCGTCCTTTCCGACGAAGGAATCGGGGTCGGCATCGAATTGCATGTTCGGGAAGCGGTCGTGCCACGCCGGCCCGTTGGCGACGAGGGAGTCCCACCGCCACGAGCGCCAGCGCTCGGCGACGCGATCACGCTCGAGCACCAGGTGCTCGATTCCCTGCGCGCCGAGGTGTTCACTCATGGCGATACCGGCCTGCCCGGCACCGACGATGACCACGTCGATCTGCTCGTTCTCCACTGCCAACCTCCAACGTTCGCCCAATGTCTCGTGCGTCGGATCAAGGATCGCGTGAAGCTGTTGAATCTGTACAGCGGTATTAATCGGTGCATTGCATCGGTTTTCCCGAATACTGTCAGAGCGGTCGACAACCCACGGAATCAATCGATCGGGGAGCCCGTTGCAGCGACCATGCGAGCAATCACCTATGACCGCTTCGGCGGCTCCGATGTCCTGACGCTGCGCGATCTCCCGACACCTCACGTCGGACCCGACTCCGTCCTCGTGCGCGTGCGCGCTTCGAGTGTCAATCCCGTGGACTGGAAGGTTCGCCAGGGCTACCTCGCCGAGGTCCTCGACACCGTGTTCCCGGTCGTCCCGGGATGGGATGTCGCCGGTGTCGTCGAGCAAGTGGGCTTGGACACACCGGAATTCGAGGTCGGCGACGAGGTGTTCGGCTACGTCCGCAAAGACGTCGTCGGTGGGGAGGTGGCGGGCGGAACGCTCGCCGAATTCGTCGCCGCGCCGGTACGAACCCTCGCCCGCAAGCCGGCCGGGTGGTCGTTCGAAGACGCAGCGGCCGTTCCGCTCGCCGGGCTTACCGCGTACCAGACGATTCGGCGCGCGGGCGTGCGATCGGGGCACACGGTGCTCGTCCACGCCGCCGCCGGCGGTGTCGGCTCGTTTGCCGTGCAGATCGCGCGGTCGATGGGCGCCCGGGTGATCGGCACGGCGTCGGCCGCCAATCACGACTTCCTCCGACGCCTCGGTGCCGAACCCGTCACCTACGGACAGGGCCTGGCCGAGCGGGTATGCGCGCTCGAACCCCGAGGTGTGGACGCGGTTCTCGACTATGTCGGCGGTGACGCGCTGGACTCGGTGCCGGAGGTGTTGCGCGCGGGCGGCACCGTCGCCTCCATCACCGATGCGCGGGCGCGAGACGAGTTCGGTGGCCAGTACGTCTGGGTGCGGCCCGACGCCACCGATCTTGCAGAACTCGCCCGACTCGGCGAGACGGGTGCCCTGACTCCCGAGATCGCCGAGGTGTTCGACCTGGCCGATGCCGCCGCCGCGCACGAGCGCAGCGAGTCCGGCCATGTGCGCGGGAAGATCGTCGTCCGCGTCTGAGACCGGCCGGCGCGTGGCTCAGGGGCGGGCGATGGTGCGGCTGTCACCGCGGAATTCGGCGACCACCTGCTCGCCGCAGGTGACGGTGACATCGTAGATCCCATTGCGCCCGAAGCCCGCTACCTCGCGGGCGTCGGCGACGAGCAGGTCACCGGCGTGGGTGGGACGTAGGAAGCGGATATCGCAGCGGGCGGCCACCGCAGCGTCGTCACCGCTGTTGCAGGCGACCGCGAACGCGGTGTCGGCGAGGAGAAACACATAGCCGCCGTGGGTGATGCCGTGGCCGTTGACCATCTGTGCTGCTATGCGCATCGACATCCGCGCCCACCCGGCACCGAGCTCGAGGAGCTCGATGCCGAGCGCGCGAGACGCGTTGTCCTCGGCGAACATCCGCCGCGCGATCGCGTGGTCGGTGACCTCGTCGGGAACCGACGTCACGGACGCACCGAGGTCTCGGCGTGGGTGAACATGGTGACCCCACCGGTGGCGAAGTTGGGCACATCACCTGCGGCGGCGGCCATCTCGGGAGACCCCAGGCCGGCCTTCAACGAGTCGTCGTCGGCGAAGTACAGGCTCGCGACCGAATAGTACGGCGGCTCGGAGCCGTCGAGCGTCGACACCTTGGCATAGGTGTACTCGGTCAGGCCCGGGATCGCATTCGCGAGCGGGATGTGCACCCGCTCGTAGTAGTCGTCGAACGCGGCGGGGTCGGCGGGTTGTCCATAGCAGACGGCAACGCGAACGGTCATGTCGATTACTCCTTTTCGGCTTTGGCGACGAGCGTGAGCACGTCGTAGGTCGCCACCGGGTCGTCGTTCTGATTGGTGACGACGGCATCCCAGCGCACCTCACCGTAATCGGCGCTCTGGCGCGGCGTGATCTGTTTGGCCGTCAACGTGACGATGAGGCTGTCCTCGGCTTTGACCGGGGTGAGGAATCGCAATCCGTCGACACCGAAGTTGGCCAGCACCGGGCCCGGTGCCGGATCGACGAACAGGCCCGCGGCCAGCGACACCACCAGGTATCCGTGGGCGACGATGCCGCCGAAGAGGGGGTTGGCCGCGGCAGCCTCCGGGTCGGTGTGTGCATAGAAGGTGTCGCCGGTGAATTCGGCGAAGTGGTCGATGTCGGCGCGCGTCACCTGACGCGGCCCACCGACGATGGTGTCACCGATCTGCAACTGCGACAGATTCTTCCGGAACGGGTGCACGTCGGTGTGCACGCGGTCGGCGCCGCTGACCCAACGCCGTCCGATCGCGGTGAGGATGTTCGGTGTGCCCTGCACCGCGGTGCACTGCATGTGGTGGAGCACGCCGCGGATGCCGCCGAGTTCCTCCCCGCCACCCGCGCGGCCGGGGCCGCCGTGCACCAGGACCGGCAGCGGTGAGCCGTGGCCGGTGGATTCGGCGGCATCCTCGGCGTTGAGCACCAGAATGCGACCGTGGTAGGCGGCGATGCCGCGCACGACGGTCGCCGCGACATCGGTATCGGCGGTCACCAATGAGGCGACCAGCGATCCACGGCCGCGGGCGGCGAGGGCGATGGCGTCGTCGGTGTCGCGGTAGCCGATGACCGTCGACACTGGGCCGAAGGCCTCGATGTCGTGGATCTCCGGCGCCCAGCTGTCGTTGGCGCGCAACAGGATCGGCGAGAGAAATGCGCCTTTTGACCGCTCGGCGTCGACGAGCTCGACGTGGTCGGGGTCGCCGAAGACGATGTCGGCCGACTTGGTCAGTCCGCGAAGTGATTTCAGGACCTCGTCGCGCTGGTCGATGCTCGCGAGGGCGCCCATCCGGACGTCGGGGGCGGCGGGATTGCCGACGCGGATCACGGCCAGTCTCGTCGACGCGGCCTCGACTACGGCGTCGACGAGCGGCTCGGGGACCAGTGCGCGCCGGATCGCGGTGCATTTCTGCCCGGCCTTGACGGTCATCTCGGTGACGAGTTGCCGTACGTACAGCTCGAATTCGGGATCGTCGACACCGATGTCGGCGCCGAGGATCGATGCGTTGAGTGAGTCCGCCTCGGCGGTGAAGTGCAACCCGGATGCCACCACCGTCGGATGGGCGCGCAGCACGGCGGCGGTGTCGGCCGAGCCGGTGAACGCCACCGAATCCTGTCCGTCGAGATGGTCGAGCAGATCGCCCGCGCTTCCGCACAGTAGTTGCACCGATCCCTCGGGCAGGATGCCGCTCTCGACGATGCGGCGGACCACGAGTTCGGTGAGATAGGCAGTGGCACTGGCGGGTTTGACGATCGTGGGCACGCCGGCGATGAACGCCGGGGCCAGCTTCTCCAGGAAACCCCACACCGGGAAGTTGAAGGCATTGATCTGCACCGCAACCCCGCGTCGCGAGGTGTAGAGGTGCTGGCCGAGGAAGGTGCCATTCTTGCCGAGCGGCTCGACCGGGCCGTCGAGATAGACGGTGTCGTTGGGCAATTCCCGTCGTGTCTTGCTCGCGTAACTCAGGACGGTCCCGAATCCGCCGTCGATGTCGACGGCGCTGTCGCGGTCGGTGGCGCCGGTCTTGCGGGAGAGTTCATAGAACTCGTCCTTGCCCGCCATGAGGGTGAGGCCCAGTTGTTTGAGCAACCCGGCCCGCTCGTGGAAGGTCAGCGAGGCCAGCGCCTCTCTGCCGACGGTGCGTGCATATTCGACCATCGCGGCGCGATCGACACCGGTCGCCGAGATCCGCGCCACCTCCGATCCGTCGACGGCGTCGAGCAACGGCGTGCCCTCGTCGGGCGCGGCGTACCAGCGTCCTTGTGTCCAGCTTTCCAACAATCGGCTCACAGCCCAGCTCCCTCTACCGTCCATTCGGTCGGTAATTACCATCGCCGGGACGTTGGTTCCGTGTCAAGGGGTGGCGGTGTCAGCGCCGGCGGCGCAGTCCGTCGAACGTCATCGCGACCACGGCGTCGGCGAGTTCGTCGACGCTGACCCCGACGCGGGGCCGGTACCACTCGATGAGCGAGTTGACCGTGCCGAACAGCAGCCGCGCCACCAGCGCCGGGTCGACCTCCGGCGAGACATCGCCCTCCTCGGCGGCGCCGATGACGAGGTTGCCGACGAACTCGTCGAACTCGCGTCGACGGGCCAGTGCCCGGCGCTCGACGACCGAGTTGCCACGTACCCGCAGCAGCAGCGTGACGTAGGGGAGTTCGGCGGCCAGGATCTCCACACTGCGCCTGACCAGGTATTCCAGCCGATCGATGTGCCGGCCCTCAGTCGTGCCGGCCTCGGTGGTGGCGGCAAAGAGTGCTCCGAGTGCACGCCCGAGAGCCAGCTCGAGGAGTTCCTGCTTGCCCGAGACGTGGTGATAGATCGACGACTTGCTGATCCCGAGCCGGTCGGCGAGCACATCCATGCTGGTGCCGTCGTACCCCTTCTCGTTGAACACCTTGACCGCGACCGCGAGCAGCGAGTCGAGGTCGTAACCGGGGCGCCCCGGGCGGCCCGTGCGCTTGGCCGGTTTCGCTGTGGTCATGGATCTCATGATGGCAAAGAGTCCGCGGAGTGGCGTCCGGGGTGGGCAAGGGGTTGCAACCGACCAAAAGGTCGGTTATTAATGGAGGGGTCCACAGTGTGAGGAGGGCCAATCATGGCCGGTGCGGTGACCACCGACACGCGACCCGTCGATCTCGACCACGTGGTGATCTCCGACGACGGTGATCGCTACCGGGTCACGCTGAACCGTCCGGAGCGTCGCAACGCGATCACCGGCGAGATGATCGCCGAACTGCACCGGGTGTGTGCGATCGTCGAGCGGGCGCCCAAACCGGTGCTGCTGTGCGGGGCCGGACGCAACTTCGCGGGCGGCGCCGACCTCGCACAGCTCGCCCGACGTACCCGCGACGATGCCCTGGCCGGGATCAATCGCACCCTGTTCGACCGGATCGCGGCGCTCGCGCTTCCCACTGTCGCCGTCGTCGAGGGTTACGCGCTCGGTGGTGGTGCCGAACTCGCCTATGCCTGCGACATCCGCATCGCCGCACCGGATGCGGTGTTCGGCAACCCGGAGCCCGCTCTGGGCATCCTCGCCGCGGCCGGCGCGAGCTACCGCCTCCCGCAACTCGTCGGCATCTCGGTCGCCAAACAGATCCTGCTCGCCGGCGCGCGACTCGACGCCGAGCAGGCGCTCCGGCACGGCCTGGTCATGGAGGTCGCCGACGACCCGTTCGCCGCGGCCGAGACCGTCATCGATCGCATCGTCGCGCAGTCGGCGCTGGCGCTGCGCCTGTCGAAGACCGTCATCGACGCCCCCGGGCATCACCCGTGGGCCGACGACATCGCACAGGCCGTGCTCTTCGAAGGACCCGACAAGACCGACCGCATGGCCGCATTCCTGGAGAAGAAGTCATGAACAGCAGCACTTCTGGCGGCGATCTCCCGGCAACCGTCGGCGTCGTCGGTGGCGGACGGATGGGCGCGGGCATCGCGCAGGTCTTCGCCGAGCGCGGTGTCACGGTGACCATCGCGGACTCGCTCGACCAGGAGGGAGCCCGCAGTCGTGTCGCGACCGGTCTGCAACGCGCCGCGGACCGCGGCCAATTGGGGGGACGGGCACCCGACGAGGTTCTGACACGGGTGCACACCGTCGGTGAACCTCGCGCGTTGCCGACGGATCTCGGTCTGGTCGTCGAGGCGGTTCCCGAGAACGTCTCGCTCAAACTCGACGTTCTCGCGCAGGTCGCCGAGACGGCGGCCGCCACCACCGTCATCGCCTCCAACACGAGCTCCCTGTCGATCACCGAACTCGGTGCGGCACTGTCCGACCCGTCACGATTCGTCGGCATGCACTTCTTCAATCCGGTGCCGGTCTCCGAACTCGTCGAGATCGTGTGGGCCGGCACCACCGCCCAGAGCACCGTCGACGCCGTCCGCGGATGGGTCGACGCCCTCGGCAAGACGGCGATCGTCGTCAACGACTCCCCGGGATTCGCCACGAGCCGGCTCGGGGTCCACCTGGGTCTCGAAGCCATCCGGATGGTCGAAGAAGGCGTTGCCGACGCCGAATCCATCGACCGCGCCATGGAATTGGGCTATCGGCACCCGATGGGTCCGCTCCGGTCGACCGATCTCGTCGGACTCGACGTGCGGTTGGCCGTCGCCGACCACCTCGCCGCGACCCTCGGGGCGCGATTCGAACCGCCACAACTGCTGCGCGACAAGGTTGCCCGCGGTGAACTCGGTCGCAAGTCCGGCCGTGGCTTCTACGATTGGAAGGCTGACAGATGACAGCGACACTGGAGATCACCGACGGACTCGCCACCATCACGCTGGCGCGCCCGCGCGCCCACAACGCGCTCGACGTCGAGACCAAGACGGCGCTGCGCCAGGCGATCGAGAAGGTCGCGGGTGATCGCACGGTACGTGCGGTATTGCTGGCGGCCGAGGGCAAGAACTTCTGCGTCGGACAGGATCTCGGCGATCACGTCGCCGAACTGAAGAAGTCGCCCGAGCATGCGATGGACACCGTCGCCGACCACTACAACCCGGTCATCCGGGCGCTCGCGGGCATCGAGGTGCCGGTGATCGCGGCCGTCCGCGGTGCCTGCGTCGGTGCGGGATTCGGGATCGCGCTGACCGCCGACATCCGGATCGCCTCGCAGAACGCCACGTTCGCCACCGCATTCGCGGGCATCGGTCTGGCGAGTGACTCGGGCCTCTCGCATCATCTGGTCTCCATGCTCGGCAGTAGCCGCGCCACCGGACTGCTGATGCTCGGCGATCGCATCGACGCCGCGCAGGCCCTCGATTGGGGACTTGTGCATCGCGTCGTTGACGATTCCGATTTCGATTCCGCCGCAGTGGATCTGGCTCGTCACCTCGCCGACGGACCCACCGAGGCGTTCCGCCGGATCAAGGGCCTGGTCGGGGCCGGCGCCGTCGGACTGAGCGAAGCGCTGGACCGTGAGTACGACGCACAACGTCACCTCGGGGCGACCGCCGACCACGCCGCCGCCGTCGAGGCATTCCTCGACAAGCGCACGCCCGAGTTCAGCGGTCGCTGAGAGAGCAGGAACGATGACCGACACGCAACTACAGCAATCCGAGCTTCAGCAGTCGTTCGACGCGACCATCGCCGCCGAGGCGCGCATCGAACCGCGTGACTGGATGCCCGAGGGCTACCGCAAGACGCTGATCCGGCAGATCGCCCAGCACGCGCATTCGGAGATCATCGGCATGCAGCCCGAGGGAAACTGGCTGACCAGGGCTCCGTCGTTGCGGCGCAAGGCGATATTGATGGCCAAGGTGCAGGACGAGGCCGGCCACGGCCTCTACCTGTACTCGGCCGCCGAGACACTGGGCGCCGATCGCGCCGACCTCACCGACAAACTCATCTCCGGGCGGCAGAAGTACTCCTCGATCTTCAACTACCCGACGCTGACCTACGCCGACGTCGGGACCATCGGGTGGCTGGTCGACGGCGCGGCCATCTGCAACCAGGTACCGTTGTGCCGCAGCTCTTTCGGACCGTACGCCCGGGCGATGATCCGCGTGTGCAAGGAGGAGTCCTTCCATCAGCGGCAGGGTTATGAGCTGCTCACCACAATGATGGGTGGCACCGACGAGCAGCGCGCGATGGTCCAGGAATCCGTCGACCGGTTCTGGTGGCCGGCGCTGATGATGTTCGGTCCGCCCGATGACCGTTCGCCCAACAGCGAGCAGTCGATGGCGTGGGGTATCAAGCGGCACAGCAACGACGAGCTGCGCCAGAAGTTCGTCGACATGAGCGTCCCGCAGGCCGAGGCCCTCGGCGTGAGCTTCCCCGACCCGGATCTGGCGTGGAATGCCGAACGCGGACACTACGACTTCGGCGAACCCGACTGGAGTGAATTCACCGAGGTCGTCAAGGGCAACGGTGCGATGAACGTCGAACGGATCGCCGTCCGCCGCGCCGCACACGAGGACGGCGCCTGGGTGCGGGACGCGGCAACGGCTTTCGCCGCACGGGAACAGGAGAACCACCGATGAGTGACATCAAGGCGGAATGGCCGCTGTACGAGGTGTTCGTGCGCGGCAAGCGTGGGCTGAACCACGTGCACGTCGGGTCGCTGCACGCCGCCGACGACCAGATGGCCTTGCGGCATGCGCGCGACGTGTACACCCGCCGCAACGAGGGCGTCAGTATTTGGGTGGTGCGCTCGGCCGACATCGTCGCCACCAGTCCGTCGGAGAAGGACCCCTTCTTCGCCCCGAGCGGCGACAAGGTGTACCGGCATCCCACGTTCTACGACATCCCCGACAACGTCCCCCACATGTGAGAGGACGACGACATGACCGATCATGACAACGCCTACGAGGGCCTCGTCGACGAGGATTCGCACGGCCAGTGGGCCTTCGGCACCAGCTTCGACGATCCGCTCGCCGGCGTCGACACCACCGTCCCCGACGACGTCGACCACGCCGCGCTGGCCGCCTACTGCCTGATGCTCGGCGACGACGCGCTGATCAGTGCTCAGCGACTCGCCCAATGGTGCACCCACGCACCCGAACTCGAGGAAGAGGTGGCGCTGGCGAACATCGGACTCGACCTCCTCGGTGCGGCGCGGCTCCTGCTCGCCCGCGCCGCGGCCGCCGATCCGGCTGTGGTACCCCACATCTCCGAGACCACGCCGGTGCCCGCCGAAGACGCACTGGCCTTCTTCCGGGACGAGTCGTCGTTCCGCAACGTGCATCTCGTCGAGATCGCCAACGGCGACTTCGCGGTCTCGCTCGTCCGGCTGCTGGTGTTCTCGACCTGGCGACTGGCCCTGTTCGACAGACTGCGCACCTCACGGGATCCGGTGCTGGCCGCGGTCGCCGACAAGGGCGTCAAAGAGCTGACCTATCACCGTGATTACGCGGCCCGCTGGGTGGTCACCCTCGGGTGCGGCACCGCGGAGTCACGACGCCGTCTGCTCGACGCGCTGTCGCGGGTGTGGCCCTACGTCGACGAGCTGTTCGTCCCGGCATCCGAGGAACTCGCACTCGCCGTCGTCGGCGTCGCGGTCGATCCCGCTTGCGTGCGAAGCGAATTCGACGACATCGTGGGCCAGGTCTGTCACGCCGCCGAGGTCGAGATCCCCGACGGACCGCACATCGGACGGGTCGGGGGCCGCGCCGGGCGTGACGGTCTGCACACCGAGCACATGGGATTGCTGCTCGCCGAGATGCAGAGCGTGGCCCGTCGCCACTCCGAAGGGGTGTGGTGAGATGCAGACACTCGCAACCCGATCCGCGCGTGAGATCGTGGAATCGATTCTCGACCCGGAGATGCCGATGGTCACCCTCGCCGACCTCGGGATCATCCGCGAGGTCCGGCTCGACGATCCCGGCGCGGTGACCGTCACGATCACCCCGACCTACTCGGGCTGCCCGGCGATGGCCACGATTCGCGACGACATCACCGCGGCACTGCAGCGTCACGGATTTGCCGACGTCACGATCCGGACCAGCCTCACCCCGGCGTGGAGCACCGACTGGATCACCGACGAAGGGCGCGCCAAGCTCGTCGAGGCCGGCTACTCGCCACCGAGTGCTGCTCCGCTGCGGCCGTCCGGGCCGATCCCGCTGACGTTGACCGCGCGCCCGCGCGAGGTGGCGTGCCCCCAGTGTGGTTCGACTCGTACGCAACTGATCTCGGAGTTCGGTGCCACCCTGTGCAAAGCCCACTACCAGTGTCTGGCGTGTGCCGAGCCGTTCGATCACGTCAAGGAGATCTGACCGTGACCGCAACCGTCGAGACCACCGCCGTTCCGGTCACCGGTCCGTCGCGCAACCGCGACTTCCACCGCCTGACCGTTGCCGACGTCGAATCCCTGTGTGACGACGCCGTCGCCGTCCGGTTCGACGTTCCGCCGGATCTGCGGGACACCTTCACCTTTCGGCCCGGACAGTCCCTCACGTTGCGGCGAACGGTCGACGGGACCGAACACCGGCGCACCTACTCGATCTGCGCGCCCGCGGGCGCCGCGCCGCGGGTGGGTGTTCGTGAGGTCAATGGGGGACTGTTCTCGAGCTGGCTCGTCCATCAGGTGCGTCCCGGCGATCGCATCGAGGTGCAGCCGCCATCGGGATCGTTTCAGGCGAACCCGGATTCGGGCGGGCGGCACCTGTTGATCGCGGCCGGCTCGGGCATCACCCCGATACTGTCGATCGCTGCGTCGATGCTGGCGACTCCCGACGCCGAGGTGACGCTGATCTACGCCAACCGCAAGACCCGGTCGGTGATGTTCGCCGAGGACATCGCCGATCTCAAGGACGCCCACGGTCCGCGGTTCGACGTGATCCACGTGCTCTCCCGCGAGCCGCGCGAGGCCGAATTGTTCAGCGGGCGACTCGATCGTGATCGTCTCGAGGAGATCCTCACCACCGTCGTACCGACCGGCGACATGGACCACTTCTGGTTGTGCGGCCCGCTCGGCATGGTCGAGGCGGCCGAGGAGGTGCTCCTGGCCCGTGACATCGCCAGGGACCGTATCCACCACGAACTCTTCTACGTCGAGGCAACGCCGCCGCCACCGGATCGGCATCGGGAGCCGGGGATCTCGGGGCCCACCAGCGAGGTGAACATCGTCCTCGACGGACGTTCGGTTGCCGGTTCGCTCTCTCGGGACGAGAGCATCCTCGACGCGGGGGAGAACCTGCGCTCGGACCTGCCGTTCGCCTGCAAGGGCGGGGTGTGCGGAACCTGCCGCGCCAAGATCACCTGTGGGGAGGTCGACATGCGACGTAACTATGCCCTCGAGGAGTCCGAGGTGGCCGCCGGGTTCGTCCTCACCTGCCAGTCCTATCCCGTAACCGAGTCCGTGACCGTCGATTTCGACGCCTGACACCGTCCTCCCTCTCACGCCTGGAGTCCACCATGACCAGCACCCTCCCCAGCGCCGCCGGCGGCTCGGAGACCGTCGCCATCGAATACGCGAGTCGCGACCGGATCGCCGATCTGCAGCTCTCGCGTCTCAAGTGGTCCTTGCACCACGCCTACGACAACGTCGCGCATTACCGGAAAGCTTTCGACGAGAAGGGGGTTCATCCGAGCGATCTGAAGGAACTCTCGGATCTGTCGTTGTTCCCGTTCACGGCGAAAGCCGATCTGCGCGACAACTATCCGTTCGGGATGTTCGCGGTACCGCAGGAGCAGGTGTCGCGGATTCACGCCTCATCGGGAACAACGGGCCGTCCCACCGTCGTCGGTTACACCGCGAACGATCTGAACAACTGGGCCGATCTGGTGGCCCGCAGCCTGCGGGCGGCGGGGGTTCGGCCGTCGGACAAGGTCCACGTCGCCTACGGCTACGGTCTGTTCACCGGTGGGCTGGGCGCACACTACGGCGCAGAGCGTCTGGGCTGCACGGTGATCCCGATGTCCGGCGGCATGACCGATCGCCAGATCCAGCTGATCGAGGACTTCGCCCCCGATGCCATCATGGTCACGCCGTCGTACATGTTGACCATCGTCGATGCGATGATCGCCAAGGGCATCGATCCATCGTCGACGTCGTTGCGCGTCGGCGTGTTCGGTGCCGAGCCGTGGACCGAGCAGATGCGGCGTGAACTCGAGACCCAGGTGGGGATGGACGCCGTCGACATCTACGGACTGTCGGAGGTGATGGGGCCCGGTGTCGCGCAGGAGTGCGTGGAAACCAAAGACGGACTGCACATCTGGGAGGACCACTTCTATCCCGAGATCGTCGACCCGATGACCGGTGAGGTGCTGCCGGACGGGGAGGAGGGGGAACTCGTCTTCACCTCTCTGACCAAGGAGGCGATGCCGATCATCCGGTACCGCACCCGCGATCTGACGCGACTGCTGCCGGGCACCGCGCGTTCGGTGCGACGAATGCAGAAGGTGACCGGACGATGCGACGACATGATCATCCTGCGCGGGGTCAATCTGTTCCCGACGCAGATCGAGGAACTGATCCTCACCGTGCCGGCACTCGCGCCCCAATTCCAGTGCGTCCTCGAACGTCCCGGCCGCATGGACAATCTGACCGTGCGTGTCGAATACCGCCCCGACGCACCGGGTTCGGACTGGCAGCCTGCTGCCGATTCGCTGAGAAAGGCTATCAAGAATCGGATCGGGGTTACCGTGGATGTCGAGATCGCCGAGCCCGGGACCCTCCAACGATCGACCGGCAAGGCGAAACGATTGGTCGACAACCGCCCCAAGGATTGATGTCATGAGCACCGCCGCCTCACACGATCTGGAGTTCGACGTGTGGCGGGAGGCGATCTCGAGTGCCTTCGTGCCGTTGGACGCCGCGCCGCTCGTCGGCGCGCCCACGGCATTCAGCGGCGGCCTCGCCAGCCGGGAACTCGGGGACCTCCAGCTGTCGGAGGTGCTCGGGGCGTCGGCGTGGGTGCGCCGGACCGCGTCGACGATCCGGCGGGCCGACCCCGGCGTGATCAAGGTGGCGCTGCAGTTGTCGGGGCATTCGACGGTGTCACAGGCCGGGCGGGAGGCCGAACTCGGACCCGGGGACCTGGCCGTCTACGACACGAGCCGACGTTACGAGCTGGCCTTGGCCGACTCGTTCGACATCCTGGTCGCCGTCATCCCGCGAGAGACGTTGCGTATCAATGACTCCGAACTCGATGACGGTGTGGCGCGCACCATCACCTCATGCACCGGTGTGGGCGCTCTGCTGCGTCCGATGCTCTGTGCGCTGCGGGAACAATCGCTGGGCGAGGAGTCGATGGCGCCTCGGGGAATGCGCGCACAGTCCCTCGTGACCGATGCCGTGGCCGACCTCGTCAGCGCCTGCCTGCGTGCCGCGGTGCCCGACACCGGCATCGGTGCCGGGGACACTGTGCTGATGTCGGCGCGGACGTACATCGAAGGGCACCTCGGTGACCCGTTCCTGACACCGGCAGCCGTTGCGGCTCATCATCATGTGTCGCTGCGCTATCTGCAGAAGCTCTTCGCGCAGGACGGCGACACCGTCGCCGGATTCATCCGTCGGCTGCGACTGGAGCGATGCCGCCGCGACCTGGCCGACCCGCTGCAGATCCACCGCAGCGTCGGGGCGATCTGTGCCGCCAACGGTCTCGTCGAGGCCGCCCACTTCTCCCGGATCTTCAAGAGCGCCTACGGCATGAGCCCGCGTCAATACCGCGACTCCCACCTGCCCGCCGCCGGCTGATCCTGTACCCCGGCATCCCACATCCACGCCCGCATCCACGGACTGGACTGACCGACTGTATGAAAAACGCTGCCCGAGTTGGCAAACGCGGGTGGTACACCCACCGCGTCTGCCAACTCGGACAGCGTTCGCAACGTCAGTACATGATCACCCCGCGCACGTTCTCGGCGCGGCGCATCGCGGCGTAGCCGTCGTTGACCTGGTCGAGAGTGTATGTGCGCGTGATCATCTCGTCGAGCTTGAGGCGCCCCTCCATGTACAGACGTAGCAGGTGGGGGATGTCGAAGCGGATGTTGGCGTTGCCGAACCATGCTCCCTTGAACGTCTTGCGCATCGCGGTGAGGTCGAACAGGCTCATCGTGACATCTGTGGCGGTCAGGTCACCTACCGAGACCTGCACGCACACACCACCCTTGGCGACCAGGCTCATCGCCGGTGCCACCAGGGCGCCCTGTGCGACGTCGACGGTGATGAGCACCTTGTCGGCCAGCTGACCCCAGGTGATTTCCTGCAAGAGTTCCTGTGCCTCCTCGATGCTCGCGACCGCGTGCGTGGCGCCGAAGATCTTGGCCTGATCCCGCTTGAACGGCGACGGATCGACGAGCACGACGTGCCGCGCACCCGCCAGCGCTGCACCCTGCACCGCGCCACAGCCTACGCCGCCCATACCCAATACGACGACGGTCTCACCGGCGGAAACGCCGGCCGCGTAGACCGACGAGCCCCAACCGGTGGTCACACCGCACCCGACGAGAGCGGCCTTGTCGAGCGGGATGTCCTTGGTGAGTTTGACGCACGACGCCTCGTTGACCACGGTTACCGGTGCGAAGGTGCCGAGCAGACACATCAGACCCGCATCCTGGCCGTTGACGTGATGGCGAGAAGTGCCGTCGGAGAGCTGCACGCCGGCAAGCAGATTGGCGCCGAGATCACAGATGCTCGACATCCCCTTGGCGCACGACGGGCACCGCCCGCAGGCCGGGATGAAACCGAGGGCGACGTGGTCGCCGACCTCGACGGACTTCACCCCCGGGCCGATCTCGGTCACCACACCGGCGCCCTCGTGGCCGCCGATGTACGGATACATCCCCACGGGCACGCTGCCGTCGCGGACGTGCTCGTCGGAATGGCACATCCCCGACGCCGCCAGCTCGACCTTCACCTCGCCGTACTTCGGCGCGTCGAGCTCGAGTTCCTCGATCTGCCAATCCTGACCGGGCTCCCACAGAACTGCTGCTTGTGTCTTCATGATCGATCCTTGTCTTCGGTGAAGTTACTTCGGTGGTCCGATGTTCGGGCGGTCGTCAAAGGTCCGTCTGTTCAGAGAACGACGGTGACGACCTTCTCCTCGGTGTTCGCGACGATGCCCGCCCACCCGAGCTCACGGCCGACACCGCTGGTCTTCATGCCGCCCCAGGGCAACGCCGGGTCGATCGCCGCCCACCCGTTGACCCAGACCGCTCCGGCCCGTACCCGCGCCGCAAGCGAATGCGCCTGAGCCACATCCGATGTCCAGATACTGGCGGCGAGGCCGTAATCGGTGTCGTTGGCCAGTGCGATCGCCTCGTCCGACTCGTCGAAGGCGATCACCGTGCCGACCGGCCCGAAGATCTCCTCGCGGGCGATCCGCATGTCGTTGGTGGCGTCGGCAAAGATGGTGGGCTGCACGAAGAATCCGGACTCCCCGCCACGCTCGCCACCGGCGACGAGTCGTGCCCCCTCGGACCGGCCGGACGCGATGTAGTCCAGCACGGTGGCCTGCTGTTTCGCGTTGACCAACGCACCCATGGTGGTGGCCGGATCCAGCGGGTCGCCGAGGACCTGCGCGGCCGCGGCGCCGGCGAGTCCCTCGACCACCGCGTCGTAGTGCGAACGATGCACCAGCACACGGGTTCCGGCGGCGCACACCTCGCCCTGATTGAAGAACAGCCCCATCGCGGTGCCGTTGATCGCGGCCTCGACGTCAGCGTCGGCGAGGATGATCTGCGGTGACTTGCCGCCGAGTTCGAGCGTGGTGCGCTTGAAGGTGTCGGCGGCCACCTTGAGGATGTGGCGACCCACCCGCGGACTTCCGGTGAAGCTGATCTTGTCGACGTCGGGATGCGCGGTCAACGCCTCACCCGCCACCTGGCCCAGTCCGGGGACGACGCCGACGACACCGTCGGGCAGTCCGGCCTCGGCGAGTAGCGATGCCAGATGCAGGATCGACAGCGGTGCATCCTCCGGGGGCTTCACCACGACGGTGTTCCCGGCCGCCAGGGCGGGTGCGAGCTTCCATGCGGCGATCATCAGCGGGGTGTTCCACGGGATGATCGCGCCGATCACACCGACCGGCTCGCGCACGGTGTAGGAGTGCGTCGGCCGCCCGAAGTAGCCGGCGGTGGGGATCGATTGACCGGTGATCTTGTCGGCCCAGCCCGCGAAGTGACGGAACGTGGCCGCCGCGTTGGGGACGTCGAGCATGGCCGGCTGGCCGATCGGCTTGCCGATGTCGAGCGACTCGAGACGGGCCAGGATGTCGGCATCACGCTCGATGAGGTCGGCCACCCGGTTGAGCAGTGCGCCGCGGGCCGCGCCGGGGGTGGCGGCCCAACTGCCCGACAGCGCGGCGCGGGCCGCGCGGACCGCGTCATCGATGTCGGCGGCCGAACCCGCGGCGACGTCGACCAGCGGCCGACCGGTCGCCGGGTTCAGGTCGGTGAAGGTCTCACCGTCGGCGGCCGTGTGCCAGGCACCTCCGATGAAAAGCCTCGTCTCGGTGCCCGCGGGTAGGTGGGTGGCCTCGCCGTCGATGTTCACTGCCGTCATTGCGTCTCCGCTCTCTCGGTCGTTGTGACTGCTGCCACAATTCTCGAAATCGGCGGCCGGCATTACTTGCACGTGCGCGCATGGATTGTTGACCGAACGCGAACCATCACAACTGGCTAACGACCGCTCCCGCGATTTCCGGGACGCCGATTAGGGGCGTTAAGCTGAGAAAACTGTGACTGTTGTGATTGAAGGGGCTGATGGTGCATAAGAGCTTGGTGCGGGTTCTGGCGGCGGTGTCGACCGCCGTGACCGTCGGCGCGCTCACCGGCACGGGCGTCGGCATCGCCGACACCGATCCGGCGCCGCCCAATTCCTCGACCAACACCACGACGACGTCGACCACCTCGACCGCCGACCAGCCGGCCAATCCCGCCAATCCGGCACCGATGAATGCGTCGAAGATCCAGACCCTCGTCCACGACTCGCCCCAGCAGGTCACCGCGATCGTGTACTCGGCGTCGATGGACAAGCTGATCCCGGTGACGGTCCTGCTGCCCAAGGACAAGAGCAAGCCCGCGCCGACGCTGTACCTGCTCAACGGTGCGGGTGGCGGCGAGGACTCGGCCACCTGGGCCGCCAAGACCAGCTACATGCAGTACTTCGCCGACAAGAACGTGTACGTGGTGACGCCGATCGGCGGCGCCTTCTCCTATTACACCGACTGGCAGAAGGACGATCCGGTACTCGGGCGCAACAAGTGGACGACCTTCCTCACCAAAGAGCTTCCGCCGCTGATCAACAAGGAGTTCGACACGACGGGCGAGAACGCCATCGCCGGTATCTCGATGGCCGGCACGTCGGTGCTCAATCTCGCGATCGCGGCCCCCGGGTTGTACAAGTCGGTCGCCGCCTACAGCGGGTGCGCCCGCACCAGTGACCCGTTGGGGCTGGCGTACATCCGGATGGTCGTCGGCGATCGCGGCCACGGCAACATCGTCAACATGTGGGGTGTACCCGGCGGTCCCGGATGGGTGGCCAACGACCCCTACGTCAACGCCGGAAAACTCAAGGGCACCAAGGTGTACATGACCAGCGGCAGCGGTCTGCCGGGTCCCAACGATCAGCTCAATGCGCCACTCATCGACGGTGATCCGGTCACCCTGGGTAACCAGATCCTCCTCGGCGGCGTGATCGAGGCCGCGGTGAACCAGTGCACCGAGCAGATGGCCCAGCGGATGAACGAGCTCGGCGTCGAGAACAAGGTGATGTTGCGCCCCACCGGAACTCACTCGTGGGCCTACTGGGAACAGGACCTGCACGACACCTGGCCGATGATCGCCGCCGATCTCGCGAAGCGGCCGGCCGGCAACTAGGTCGGGCCGGTGGGCGCCTAGTAGGCCATGAACAGGATCTCGTTGCGCGAGTACTCGTGGTCGGGGTGATTCTCGGCCAGGTGCTTGCGGACGTTGTCGACGAGTTCGTCTTCGGTGGTGCCGCGCAGCATCTCGCCGCACGGGCAGGTCAGTCGGGTCTTCATGAGTGGGGCACCCGATCCTTCAGGAGTAGTCGGACGGTCAGTTCGAGGCGATTGGTGACATCGGTCGCCGACGCGCGGCGCGTGAGCCACTGCACCAGGTTCGACATCCACACGTCGGCGAGCACGCGGGCGATGGCGAGATCCTCCTCGCCCGGTTCTCCCTCGTCGACGATCGCGCCGGCGAGTAGTCGGTCGATGATGCCGGCGACCTGATCGACCTCGGCGGTCGCCGACGCGTCGGCGAACATGAACGCCCGGGTCATCGCCTCGGTGAGAAGCGGATCGCGCTGCATCGCGAAGGTGATCATGTCCAGGACGTGCCGCAGACGTTCGATCGCGTTGTCGCCGCGCAGTTGTGACCGGTCGACCCGGGACTCGACGCGGGCGAGTTCGCGCGCCAGCGAGGTCACCAGCAGGTGCACCTTGGACGGGAAGTACCGGTAGAGCGTGCCGACCGCGACGTCGGCCTTCTCGGCGACGGTCCGCATCTGGACGGCGTCGTAGCCGCCCTTGGACGCCAACGTCAGGGTGGCGTCGAGGATTCGACGTCGTCGGTCTCGCTGGGCCGCGGACCCGTATTCGCCTGTGCCGGTGTCGGCGACCGCTTCGGTCGCGGTTGCGGCGTTGTCAGATGCAGCCATGTGCTCTCGGACATCCTCACGTCGTCGGGTCGTGGTGGGCCGCGCGGTCGAGTAGGTGGGTACCGAACCCGCGTCCCTCATGGCATATTAGAACAGGTTCTAGTTCTTGGTCACCTTTCGACACCGAAGGAATCCCGTGACTCTCGCCACGTCCTCCGAACAGCTCGCGGTCTGCGAGGCCATCGCGGCCTGGTCGGCACGGGTCGGTACCACCGACATCGCCCGCGCCCAGATCGACAAACCGGGCGAGGACTGGTTGGGATTGTTCCACCAACTCGCCGAGTTCGGGCTGTTCGCCGCGGTGTTACCCGAATCGAAGGGTGGTCTGGGCGCGGGCTTCACCGACCTCGCCGCCATGCTCGAGCAATGCGGCCGCGACCTCATACCCGGCCCGATCGGGGAGACCGCGGCGACCGCACTCGCGCTCACCATGACCGACGACCCGCGGGCCGAGGAACTGCTGGCCGCGGTGGTCGCAGGTGAGGCTCCCGGAGTCGTCCCGGTCTTCGACGGTCCGCTGCCATCCATCGGGGATCGGGTCGAGCTGGTGGTCCCCGGATACGTCGACGCAGCGGTACTGCTCCTGCCCACCGTCGACGGATGGCGGATTCTCGCGCCTGCGTACGGGATGCGCGAGCGGACCGTCGAGCCCCCGGTCGACGGGGCCACGCCGGTCACCCGCGTCACGATCGAGGGCCTCGAGCCGGATGCGCCGATCGTGTGCGCCGATTCGCCCCTCGTCGACGGTGTACTGGCGTTGGCGCGCAACGCTTTCGCGAGTGGGGTGTGCCGCTGGGCGCTCGACACCGCCGTCGGCTACGCCAAGGTCCGCACCCAGTTCGGGGTCGCGATCGGCTCCTTCCAGGCGATCAAACACATCTGTGCCGACATGCTGTGCCGCACCGAGCAGGTCGAGGCCGCGGCCTGGGATCTCGCGAACGCCCTCGACTCCGCCGCTGCCGACGCCGACGAACAGTTGTCGCTGAGCGTCGACGTCGCCGACATCCTGGTCGCCGACCTCCCCGTCGCCGTCACCAAGGACTGCGTGCAGGTCCTCGGCGGCATCGGCTTCACCTTCGAGCACGATGCGCATCTGTATCTGCGGTCGGCGATGACCGCGCGCGCCCGTCTCGACGCCGGTGTTCCCGCGCGGATCTCGCTGTCGCAGCGTGGACTCGACGGCGGGCGGCGGGAGTTCGAGATCGACCTGTCGGCCGTCGAGAGCCAACGAGCAGAGGTCCGCGCGATGGCCGAAAAGGTGCGCGCCGCACCGGAATCGGAGCAACGTCGGCTTCTCGCCGAGAGCGGCTATCTGGCACCGCACTGGCCGCCGCCGCACGGGCTCGGCGCCGACCCCGCACTCCAACTGCTCATCGACGCCGAGTTCGACCGCGCCGGTGTCGTCCGGCCGGACCTCGTCATCGGGGCCTGGGCGATCCCGACGATCCTCGAGCACGGTACCGACGCCCAACGCGACCGTTTCGTGGCGCCCACGCTGGCCGGCGACATCATCTGGTGTCAGCTGTTCAGCGAACCCGAGGCGGGCTCGGATCTCGCCTCGCTGCGCACCCGTGCCACCCGGACCGACGGCGGCTGGATGCTGACCGGACAGAAGATCTGGAACTCACAGGCGCACAACGCGCAGTGGGGAATCTGCTTGGCGCGCACCGGCGATGGTGACACCCCCAAGCACAAGGGCATCACCTACTTCCTGGTCGACATGGCCTCGCCGGGCATCGACATCCGGCCGCTGCGCGAGCTGACGGGTCGCGCGAACTTCAACGAGGTCTTCCTCGACGAGGTGTTCGTCCCCGACGACTGCGTGGTCGGTGAGGTCGGCGGCGGGTGGCGACTGGCGCGCACGACCCTGGCGAACGAGCGGGTGGCGATGGGTGGTTCCGGGCTCGGCAAGGAGATGGAGTCGCTGCTGCACCAGATCTCCGGGATGTCCCGGCCGCTCGAACGCGCCGAGCAGGCACGATTGGGCCGACTCGTCGCCGACGCCCACATCGGTCGGGTCCTCGACGCACGTGCGGTCACCCGGCGCCTGGCCGGCCATGATCCAGGGGCGCTGTCGAATGTGCGCAAACTGATCGGCGTCGCCCACCGGCAGTCGGTCCCCGAGGCCGCGCTCGATTTCCTGGGACTCGACGCGGTGATGGCCGGTGGCGCTTCGGATCTCGCGTTGCAGAATCGGTGCCTGTCGATCGCGGGCGGCACCACCCAGATCCTCAAGACGGCCGCGGCGGAGCGAATCCTCGGACTCCCGCGCGCCTGATCTGATACAACTAGAACAGGTTCTAATTCTTGCGATAGGAGGTGCCGGGGTGGACTTTGCCGTCGATAGCGAGGCGATCGCCGTCGGGGACGTCGCCGCCGAGGTGCTCACACGACACGACACGGTCTGGGAGTCGAAGTTCGCCGACACCGTCGGCGGCTTCGACACCGCGCTCTGGGACGAGATGACCGCTGCCGGACTCGGACATCTGGCGCTGCCGGAGTCGCTGGGTGGTGACGATCTCGGCATCCTCGCGTTGACACCGCTGTTGCGTCGGCTGGGGGAGTCGGCGGCCGTGGTGCCCGCGATCGGATCACTGACCTCGGCTTTGGTGCTGCGCACCCTCGACTCGCGGCAGCGATGGGCGGGCACGCTCGCCGAGGGCGCCTGGCACGCCGTCGCACTCGGCGAGCTCGGCGGTGCGCTCACCGACGCCCCGGCGACCACGCTGCGCGATGGCCGGCTCAACGGGGTCAAGACCGGAGTCCTGCACGCGGAGGGTTCGACGGTGCTGCTCGTCGGCGCCGACGCCGGAGTCGTCGCGGTACGCACGGAGGCACCCGGCGTGTCGCTGGTGCGCACCCCGTCCTCGAGCGGCTGGGGTGAGTACACGGTGCGTTTCGGCGACGTGTCCGTCGACGCAGCCGACCTGCTCACCGCCGACCTCGCGGTGTTGCGTGACGCCTACCGGATCGCGTTGTGCACCTATGCCGACGGCCTGATCGCCGGCGCCACCCGACTGACCGCCGACCACGTCACCAATCGTCACCAGTTCGACAAACCCATCGCACTGTTCCAGGCGGTCAGTCAGCAACTCGCCGACGTCTACGTCGTCGGCCGCTCGATGAACCTCGCGACCACCGCCGCGGCGTGGCGGATGTCGGAAGATCTTGATGCGCAACAAGATCTGGCCATCGGCACCTACTGGATGGCCGACGAGCTGCCCCCGACCCTGCGCACGATGATCCACCTGCACGGCGGACTGGGCGTCGACGTCACCTATCCGCTGCACCGGTATTTCTCGATCGCCAAGGACCTCGCCCGATTGGTCGGGGGGCCGTCGGCGCGGATCGACGAGCTCGCGGGCCTGCACGCCGAGGAGACCACCGATGTTCATTGACCTGACGCCCGATCAACGGGCTCTCAAAATGCAACTGCGCGAATACTTCTCCGACCTGATCAGTCCCGACGACGCACACACCATGCTCACCGAGCGGCACGGCAAGACCTACCGCAAGGTGATCAAGCAGATGGGTACCGACGGGTGGCTCGGCGTCGGATGGCCCAAAGAGTATGGCGGCAAGGGTTTCGGTGAGATCGAACAACAGATCTTCACCAACGAGGCGGTCCGTGCCGACGTCCCGCTGCCCGCGGTGACCCTGCAGACGGTCGGCCCGACCCTGCAGGAACACGGCACCGAGGAGCAGAAAGACCTGTTCCTACCCAAGATCCTCTCCGGCGACGTGCATTTCGCGATCGGCTACACCGAGCCCGAGGCCGGCACCGACCTGGCGTCGTTGACCACCACCGCAGTGCTCGACGGCGACCACTACGTCGTCAACGGGCAGAAGATCTTCACCACCGGTGGCCACGACGCCGACTACATCTGGCTCGCGGTACGCACCGACAAGAATGCCCCCAAGCACAAGGGCATCTCGATTCTCATCGTCGACACCACCGATCCCGGCTACTCGTGGACGCCCATCATCACCGCCGACGGCGCGCATCACGTCAACGCCACGTACTACAACGACGTGCGGGTGCCGGTCTCGATGCGTGTCGGCGAGGAGGGCGGCGGCTGGCGGCTGATCACCACCCAGCTCAACCACGAGCGGGTGATGCTCGGCCCCGCCGGACGCGTCGAGGGACTGGCCGCGCGCGTGCGGCGCTGGGCACAGCGTCCGGGTGCCGACGGCACACCGATCGCCGAGTACCCCGACGTCCGTCGCACGCTCGCCCGGATCGACGCCTACGCCCGGATCAACGAACTGCTCAACTGGCAGGTGGCCTCCACCGGTGAGGCCATCTCGATGGCCGACGCCGCGGCCACCAAGGTCTTCGCGACCGAACGACTGCAGGGCATCCACCGCATGATCGACGAGATCCTCACTTGCCATGGTGATCTCACCGACCCCGACACCGACGAGCTTGTGCGATGGCTCGACGTGCAGGCCAAACGCAACGTGGTCATCACCTTCGGTGGCGGCGTCAACGAGGTGATGCGCGACATGATCGCCACCGCCGGACTCGGATTGCCGAGGGCCAAGCGATGACCGCCCAGACGAGCGAGGCCATCCTCGAGGCCACCGAACAGATCAAGGCGGCCGGACCGAGCGCACCGGTCGCCGGCCGGGATCCGGTGAACCTGCCCATGATCCGCAACTGGGTGGAGGCAATGGGTGACGACAACCCCATCTACGTCGACGCAGACGCGGCTCGTGCCGCAGGCCACCGGGGGATTGTTGCACCACCGGCGATGGCGCAGGTGTGGACGATGCGCGGACTGCGCGGGGTGCGCAGCGCCGACGATCCGCTCGGGCGCGCCAGCGAACTGTTCGACGAGGCCGGCTACACCTCGGTCGTCGCCACCAACTGCGACACCACCTATCACCGTTACGTCGAGGTCGGTGAAGAGGTGAGCCTGTCGGCCGAACTCGTCGACGTCGTCGGCCCCAAGACCACCGCGCTCGGCGAGGGCTGGTTCTTCACCACCCGCAACACCTGGTCGGTCGGCGATGAGGTGGTCGCCGAGATGGACTTCCGCATCCTCAAATTCCGTCCGCCGGCCGGCCCAGCCGTTCCGGAGACTACGACGGTCCCGGAGGATCTGGACCCCGCGAAGATGTTGCGGCCCAGTCCGTCCCGGGACACCGCGTTCTTCTGGGACGGTGTGGCGGCGCACGAACTGCGCATCCAGCAGGTCGCCGACGGCTCGTTGCGGCATCCGCCGATCCCGGCGACCTGGAAACCCCGCGCAGCCGACGGAACCGTCCCGGACACCGACTATGTGGTCTCCACCGGATTCGGAACCGTGTACAGCTACGTGGTGCACCGCGCGCCGAAGGTCCCCGGACGCGGCCTGCCCTTTGTCGTCGCGCTCGTCGAACTCGACGAGGGTGTCCGCATGCTCGGCGAGCTGCGCGGCGTGGACCCCGATGCGGTGCAAATCGGGATGCCGGTCACCACAACCTATCTCGACTTCCCCGCCGACCCCGACACCGGTGCGCCGGCGTGGGCGCTCTACGCCTTCACCCCGCGTGAGAACGGAGAGCGGTCATGACCATCGAGGCGGCACCGGCCGTGGAGGTGGGAACAAGGTTGCCGGAGTTGACGATCGAGGCCACCCCGACCTTCGTCGTGGCCAGCGCGCTGGCCACCCGCGACTTCCAGGACGTGCACCACGACCGGGATCTCGCGCACGCCAAGGGCTCCAAGGACATCTTCGTCAACATCCTCACCGACACCGGACTGGTCGAACGGTTCGTCACCGACTGGGCCGGCCCGTCAGCCCGCATCACCAAGATCACCCTCAAGTTGGGGGTGCCCTGGTACGCCTACGATTCGGTGACGTTCACCGGCGAGGTGACCGCATGCGATCAGGACGCGGTCACCGTGTCGGTGGTGGGTACCAATTCCCTTGGCAAACACGTCATCTCGACGGTCTCACTGACGTTGCACGCAGGAGCGAAGTGATGGGAACAGCGAAGTGATGGGAACACTGAAGTGACGGGCAGGCTGGGCGGACAGGCCGCCATCGTCGGCATCGGTGCCACCGAGTTCTCCAAGGATTCCGGGCGCAGTGAGCTCCGGCTGGCCGCGGAGGCGGTAAGTGCGGCGATCGCCGACGCCGGACTGACCCCCGCCGACGTCGACGGCCTGGTCACCTTCACCATGGACACCAATGCCGAGATCGCCGTCGCCCGCGCCGTCGGCATCGACGAGATGACCTACTTCTCCCGCATCCATTACGGCGGCGGGGCGGCGTGTGCGACCGTGCAACAGGCCGCGATGGCGGTCGCGACCGGTGTCGCCGACGTCGTCGTGGCCTACCGTGCCTTCAACGAGCGGTCGGGATTGCGCTTCGGGCAGGTGAATTCGGCCGTCGCCAATCAGGAGAACTCGTCGGGTACCGACAATGCGTTCTCCTACCCGCACGGCTTGTCGACCCCGGCGGCATTCGTCGCGATGGTCGCGCAGCGTTACATGCACGACTTCGGCGCCACCAGTGCCGACTTCGGTCGGATCGCCGTCGTCGACCGCAAACACGCGGCGGTGAACCCGAATGCGTTCTTCTACGGCAAACCCATCACCCTCGACGACCACCAGGCCTCGCGCTACATCGCCGAACCGTTGCATCTGCTGGACTGCTGCCAGGAGTCCGATGGTGGTGTGGCGCTGGTGATCACGTCGGTCGAGCGTGCCAAGGACCTGCCGCATACGCCTGCGGTGATCGCCGCCGCTGCCGCGGGAAGTGCGGCCGACCAGTTCATCATGACCAGCTACTACCGCGACGAGTTGGCGGCCCTCCCCGAGATGGGCCTCGTCGGCCGGCAGCTGTGGGAGCAGTCCGGGTTGGGCCCCGACGACATGGATCTGGCGGTCCTCTACGACCACTTCACCCCGTACACGCTGCTCCAGCTCGAAGAGCTGGGCTTCTGCGGCCAAGGCGAGGCCAAGGATTTCGTCGCCGAGCCCGGCGCCCTGGAAGTGGGTGGGCGGTTGCCGCTCAACACCCACGGCGGCCAGCTCGGTGAGGCCTACATCCACGGCATGAACGGCATTGCCGAAGGTGTACGGCAACTGCGCGGTACGTCGGTCAACCAGGTCGACGATGCGACGAGGGTCGTCGTGACCGCAGGCACCGGCGTCCCCACCAGCGGTCTGGTCCTGACCGCATGACCTCACACCCCGAAGGAGTTCGTCAATCATGACCCCAGACGCCCAGACCCCAGACGCCCAGACCCCCGTTTCGCAGACCCCCGTCAAGTTCAATCTGGCCGACGTGTTCGAGACCGTTGCGGACTCGGTGCCCGAGCGGATCGCCCTGAGTTACGAGGGCCGCCAGATCAGTTACGCAGAACTCGACAGGCTCGCCAACCGGGTGGCACACCTGTTGCGCGACAACGGTATCGGTACGGCAGATCACGTCTCACTGTTCCTGAAGAACAGCGTCGAGCACGTCACCAGCCTGCTCGGGCTGCTGAAGATCCGCGCGGTCCCGGTGAACGTCAATTATCGCTACACCAACTCCGAGCTGCGCTACATCTTCGACAACTCCGACTCACGGGGCATCATCGTCGAACTCTCCGAGCATCAAAGCAGTGTTGCCGCGCTGCTTCCCGAATTGCCGCTGGTGCGCACGGTGTTCGTCGTCGGCGACATCATCGACGAATTGACCACGGCCGCAGCGTCGTTACCCGAAGGGCGCACGGTCTCGATCGTGCCGTTCGCCGAAGAGGCCGCGGCGTCCGAGGATCGCGACTTCGAGGCCCGCACCGGTGACGAGCTGTACCTGCTCTACACCGGCGGCACCACCGGATACCCCAAGGGCGTGATGTGGCGTCACGACGATTTCTTCCGCAAGCCCATCTCCGGCGGCAACCCGTATGGCGACGCCCGCAAGGATCTCGCCGAGGTGGGCAGTGCGGTCAAGGAATTCGGCTCCATCGCCTTCAACATCGCGGCTCCACTCATGCACGGCGCGGCGTCGTACTCGTTGTTCACCTTCCTCACCCTCGGTGGGCGGTTGGTGCTGATGCGCGACTTCGACCCGGCCGCAATCGTGGCGGGCATCGAGGACGAGAAGATCCAGATCATTCTCATCGTCGGTGACGCGATGGGCATGCCGCTCGTCGAGGAGATGGAACGCCGCAAGGACGACGTCGACCTGTCGTCGCTGTTCTCGGTGACCTCCGGTGGCGCGATCTGGTCGCACCACAACCGCGACCGATTCGCGGCGATCAAACCCGAACTCATCCTGCGCGACAACTTCGGGGCGTCGGAGTCGGGCAACGACGGTGAGATCATGATGGACGACAACGGCAATCTGCGGGTGCCGCCGACCGACAAGATGATGGTCGTCGACGAGCGGCTCAACCGGATCGAGCCCGGCTCGGGCGACGTCGGTTACATCGCACGCATCGGCAATGTGCCGCTCGGGTACTACAAGGACGAGGAGAAGAGCGCCCGGACGTTCCCGACCCTGCCCGACGGCCGTCGCATCTCGATTCTCGGCGACATGGGCACCGTGGAGGCCGACGGGTCGATCGTCTTTCTCGGCCGGGGTTCACAGTGCATCAACACCGGTGGGGAGAAGGTGTACGCCGAGGAGGTCGAGGCGGTGTTGCACGCCCATCCCGCGATCGGCGATGCACTCGTCGTCCCGGTGCCCGACGAACGCTACGGTCAGCGGGTGGCCGCGGTCGCCCGCGTCGCCGACGGCGAGGCAGAGCCCACCCTCGCCGAGATCCAGGAGTACTGCCGCGAATCGCTGGCCGGATACAAGGTTCCGCGGACCATCGTGTTCGTCGACGAGGTCAAGCGCACCCCGGCGGGCAAGGCGGACTACCGCTGGGCCAAGAACGCCGCGGCGGCCTCCGATCAGCAGGCTGTGACAGCCTGAGTGCGGATCACATCACCTGCAGGCCGACCCAGAGCGCGACGACCGCGGCGATGAGGGTCGGCGGAACGGTGAGCGTGCCCAGCAGCACGTAGCGTCGCGTCGGCGGCGCGATGGTGTGGCGGCGCATCACGTCGCGCCACAATAGGTTTGCCAGCGAACCGAAGTAGGCGAGGTTGGGGCCGATGTTGACGCCGAGCAGCATGGCCAACGCCAAGCCGTGATCATGGGCGACCATCGGCAGCAGGAGCAGTGTCGCCGGGAGGTTGTTGAGCACGTTGGCCGCGACCGCCGCGAGTGCGGCGACCGCCAGGAGTGCCCACAGCGAGTTGCCACCCGGGATGAGATGGGTGATCGCCTCGCCGATCGGTCCGAGCCGGATGGGCAGGATGATGATGCCCAGCGCGGCGACGAACGCGAGGAACGGGATGTTCACCGCGCGCAGCGCACGAACCGCGGTGACCACGGGCGCCTTGCGCATCGGAACGATGAGCATCACCGCGGCCCCGACACCGGCGATCGCGGCCAAGGGAATTCCCAACGGCTCGGCGATGACGAAGCCGCACAGCAGTAGACCGAGCAGGATCAGCGTGACGACCGGCGCCGGGCGCCGGGTGGTGCGCTCGGGTGTGCCGCTGTGCGGCTGTACCGGAGTGCGGGTGGTCTGCGGTGCGGTGGTCTGCAGTTCGCCGGCGAAGAAGATCCGGAAGATGACGTATTCGACGACGATCGCGACCACCCACGGGGCCGCCATCAGTCCGGCGAAGGAGAGGAAACCGAGCCCGGTCGCCGAAAAGGCCAGCAGATTGGTCAGATTCGACACCGGCAACAGCGTCGAGGCACTGTTGGCCAGGTGTGCGGTCGCCGTACCGACCGGGGTCACCCGGGCGCCGATCCGCCGCGCGGTGGCCACTGCCACCGGGGTCAACAGCACGATCGTGGTGTCGATCGACAGCACCGCCGTGGTGAGCGCCGCGGCGACGAACACCAGGCCGAGTAGGTGCGTGGGCGATCCGCGGCTCCAGTCCGCGAGCAACTGACCCACCCAGGCGAAGACCCCGGTGCGTGCGCACACCTCGGCGACCACCAGCATGGCGGCGAGGAAGCCGATGGTCGGCCCGATGAACTCGAGTTCGTCGCGCCCCTGCGACCACGACACGACGCCGAGAAGGGTCACCAGCACCGCGGCCGGAACCGCGACGATCGCCGGCGAAAGGCGTTGTGCGGACACCGCGATCCCGATGACGGCGATCAGGGCGAGCACGGCCACGGCGGTGCCCAGTGGACTGTGGACGTCGAGCACGTCGAGAGCCTACGCAACCACCCGTTGCGGCGCGAGGATCGTGGTCACCACGGACCCGACGACGAGCACGATGCCCAGCACCAGACACCCCTGGTTCATCGGGACGACGAAGGCGTCCTGCGCGCCGTGCAGGACGCGGGCGCCGAGGTCACCGGGCAGCCGCGCCGCGACCTCCCGTGCCTCGGCCAACGAACGGGTGATGTGGTCGGCGGCAGCGGGCTCGGCACGGACGAGGTCGGCGGTCGGGCCGATGCGGTGTGCGTATCCGGCGGCGAGCAGACTGCCGGCCAGGGCGATGCCGATGGCGGCGCCGATCTCGCGGGCGGTGTCGTTGACCGCGGAGCCGACCCCCTGATTCTCCAGCGGCGTGTTGGACATGATCGCGGTCGTCGACGGGGCGGTCGCCAGACCGATACCGATCGCGCAGATCGCGAGCATCCACGCCATCATCCAGTAGGCGTCGTAGTCGATGACCCCCAACAGGATCAGCCCGATGCCGGCGATGAGCAGTCCACCGCCCAGCACGAAGCGCAGGGAGTGAAAGCGCACCGCGAGCCAATTGCCCAGCAGTGCAAAGATGCTCACACCCAGGACCATCGGCATGAGGGCGAAGGCCGAGCGCAGCGGCGAGAAGTCGAACACCAGCTGCAGGCGTTGCAGCAGAAGGTAGAAGGCGCCGAAGGAGGCGAAGAACTGCAGCGCCACCGACAACGCACCGGCCCCGAACGCGCGATTGGTGAACAGGCGGACGTCGAGGAGTTGACGGGTGCCGCGCAATTCGATCAGGCAGAACACGGCGACGAGGAGTACGCCGCCGATCAGGGTGAAAAGGACCAGCGCATCATCCCAGCCGCGGTGTGGGGCCTCGAGGAGCCCGAACACGATGCCGGTGACCGCGAGGATCGACACGGCCGATCCGGCGTAGTCGAAGGGTTGTGGATGGGAGTCCTTGGAGGTGCCGATCGTCAGGCACACCAGTGCCGTCAGCACCGCCGACGCGGCGAAGGTGATGAAAATCGAATGCCACGAGAAGAATTCCAGCAGGACGCCGGAGACGAAGAATCCGGCGATCGCGCCCGCGCCGGCGACAGCGGCCCAGATACTGATGCCGATGCTGCGCTTGTCGGCCGGCACACCGGAGGTGATGAGCGACAACGTCGTCGGCATGATGAATGCCGCGCCCACGCCGGCGACGCATCGGGTGATGATCAACTGCGTCGGATCGGTGGCCCAGATCGCCGTCAGCGACCCGACCGCGAAGATGGCCAGACCGACGATCAACATCTCGCGGCGGCCGAAACGGTCGCCGATCGCGCCGGCGGGCAGCAGCAGCGCGGCGAGGGCGAGCGTGTAGCCGTCGGCGATCCAGGTCATCTGGCCGGTGTCGGCGCCGAGGTCGATGGCGATGTCGGCGAGCGCGGTGTTCAACGCGGCCATGGCGGCCACCACCATGCTGACCGCCGCGCAGGCGATCGCGATCAGCCACACCGAGCGCAGATCGAGCGCCCTGAGCCGATTCATCCGGCCCTCCCTCCCCGAAGTGCTGCAGAAAACGGACACAAGAGTGTGATCCAGGCGACACGCGGGGTGCAAATCGCGACACCACAGGCAACCTGTGACACATTGATCACTGGAGTAACAAACCCGGGGTTGCAGATCGCCACTGTGGTCGTGGCCTCGGACAACCGAAAGTGGGAGATCATGGCCGCACCGGTCGCCTCTTCACGATCCACCGACACGCCGACCGCACGCCTGCACGTCTGGCGGGTGCTGGTGATGCTGGCGGCGCTCATCGCCGTCGTGTGCGCGCTGGTACTCGTCGTCACCAGCGCAGCCTGAGGGCCGCGACGCCCACCCGGATGCGACCGGGTGAGCGAGCCGCGGCCGCGGGTCACGCGTGCTTCTCGATCACGTCGCCGACGGCGGGAAGTGCCTCGGACACATAGCCCTTGGCCTTACCGCGCAGCGTGCCGTAGGCCTTGGCCAGCGGCGCCTTGGCGGATTCCACCTGGGCGTCGGTCACCGCGAGCAGGGCCTCCGACGCGGTGTCGGGGTCACTGGCCAGATGCGCACCGAACGATGTGCCCGCGGGCTTGGAGTCCCAGAACGGCTGCAGGGCGGCGACGAAATCGGGCAGCATCAGGTTGGTCGCCTTCTTCACGATGTCGGGCTTGACCTTGCCGACGGCACCGTATGCAGCCTTGACGGTCGCACCGCCGAGCCCCTTCTGGGCTGCGACCTGCGAGTCGATCACCCCCACCAGATCGTCGACGACGGCCGGACGGGTGGGACCGAGCAGGGACTGCAGCGAATCGCTCATCAAGATTCTCCTCAAGGGACGGTTTCGACGAAGGACGGGCGCGGCCGGCGCGACCGGCGCCCCCTGAGCAGAATAGACGGGTCGGTCAGTTCTCGAACGAGGCCAAACATGTGTCGACTTGGGGGATGCGTGTCCTGCAGGACACGCATCCCCCAAGTCGACACATATTTGCTCAGTCCGCGGTTGTGCCGAGGCAGTGGCCGTCAGCGCTTCTCGATGACCACGTTCTTCAGCGCGGGTGCGCCGTCGCGGTCGGCGACGCTCGCGGCGATCAGCAGCGACCGGCCTTCGTCCCACACGTCGATGTCGATGGTCTCGCCCGGGAACACCACGCCGGCGAAGGTGGCCGAGTAGTCGGCCACAGCGGTCACGTCGCCGTCGAGGAGTGCGTCGACGACGGCTCGACACACCGTCCCGTACGTGCAGAGCCCGTGCAGGATCGGGCGGGGAAATCCTGCACGAGAAGCGAATTCGGGGTCGGAGTGCAGCGGGTTGCGGTCACCACACAGCCGATAGAGCAGCGCCTGGTTGGGCAGTGTCGGTACCGACCGGCGCTGGTCGGGCGCCCGATCGGGGTAGTCGAGCTTGGCGGAGTTGCCGCGGTCGCCGCCGAAACCGCCCTCGCCCTTGGCGAAGATGGACGAGCGCGCCGTCCACAGCGGTGTGCCGGCGTCGTCGACGGTGACCGATTCCTGGATGATCACCGCCGCCGATCCCTTGTCCTGGATCTCGGCGATCGTGGTCCGGGTGGTGGCCTTTCCCGACGCGGGGATCGGGCGGTGCGCGGTGACCTGCTGGCTGCCGTGGACCACCTTGGCCAGGTCGATGTCGACACCCGGGAAGGACACCTTCGGTGCCTCGGTGGCATGGAAGGACGCCGCCACGGTCGCGAAGGAGGGCAACACCTTCGGGGCGACGTCGTCGACGTAGGTCAGACCCGCGCGGTCCATCGGGTCGGCGGCCGCACCGACGGCCAGGTGATAGAGCGCGACGTCGGAGGCCGACCATTCGAAGCCGACCTCGGGTAGCTCGGCGCCCAGTGCCACGGACAGGTCGATCGGCATGGTCAGTTCTCCTCGCCGGCGGACGCCGATGTCGTTGTGGTATCCGGGATTCGGACCCCGGGGTGTTCGGCGCAGTCGAGCGCGGCCAAGTAGCCGAAGACCATCGCGGGTCCGATGGTGGCGCCCGGTCCGGCGTAGGTGTGGCCCATCACCGGCGCCGAGGTGTTACCGGCCGCGTAGAGCCCCTCGATGACCGATCCGTCGGCGCGCAACGCCCGGGCGTGCGCGTCGGTGTCGATGCCGCCCTTGGTGCCGAGATCACCGGGCACCATCTTCACCGCGTAGAACGGCGCCTTGTCGACCACTCCGAGACTCGGATTGGGCTTGTTGGTGATGTCGCCGTAGTAGTGGTCGTAGCCGCTGCGCCCGCGCCCGAAGTCCTCGTCGGTGCCGCTGCGCGCGAAGCCGTTGAACCGATCGGTGGTGGCGCGCAACGCCTCCGCGGGAACCCCGATCTTCTCGGCCAGGGCCTCGATGGAGTCGGCCTTGACGACCACTCCGGACTCGAACCACTTCTTCGGAAGCGGCTGGCGCGCATTGATGCCGGCGAACAGGTAGCGGTTGCGGCAGCGTTGGTCGAAGATGAGCCACGACGGGACGTTCTCGCCGGGGCCCTCGCCCTGTCCGAAGTCGCCGCCGTACATCTGGTGCACCGCTTCGACATACGGCAGCGACTCGTTCATGAAGCGTAGTCCGCGTTCGTTGATCATGAAGGTGCCGGGAACGGCGCGCTCGGACAGCGCGAACCACGGCCCGCGCGGCAACGGGATGGTCGGACCCCACCACGCGTCGTCCATCAGCGACACCGCGGCGCCGATCTTGAGGCCCGCGTTGATACCGTCGCCGGTGTTGGTCGGTGCGCCGGTCGTCCACTCCGACCCGATGGGTTCGCGCTGGTACTTCTTGCGCATCTCGGCGTTGTGCTCGAAGCCGCCGCACGCGAGGATGACACCGCGCTGCGCGTGCAGCCGAGTACGCGTGCCCTCGTGCTCGGCGATCACCCCGACCACCCGGTCGTTCTCGGTGATCAGGTCGACCAGACCCGTCGACAGCCGCAGTGGCACACCGGCTCTGCGGACCCCCAGCAGCAGCTCGGCAGCCAGCGCGGCGCCCATCGCGATGAGTTTCTTGCCGCGGCTGCGGGCCCAGAAGAACCGGGCGCCGACCTTGCCCATCCGCACCGGTCCGCGCCAGTGCCGTAGGCCCGTGTTGAGCCAGCGGTAATCCGATTGCAGCACAACCATGTTGAGCGGCGCCTTGGTGTACTGCGGATGCAGGGTCGACAGGTCGTCGCCGAGCGCCCGGGCGTCGAAGGGCCGCGGTTCGACGCTGCGTCCGCCGAGGCGTCCGCCGGGTGCCTCGGGGTAGTAGTCGGAGTAGTTCTTCACCCATTCGAGGTCGAGGGGAGCATGGGCCATCAGGAATTCCAACGCCTCGGGGCCGCGATCGATGTACGCGTCGATCTTCTCCGCAGGCGCGTGCTCACCGATGATCGCGTGGACGTACTGCCGCGCCGTCTCCTGGTTGTCGCGCACCCCGTCGCGCTTGAGCACCGGGTTGCCCGGAATCCAGACGCCGCCGCCGGAGCGTGAGGTGGAGCCGCCCCAGTACGCCGACTTCTCGATGATCACCGTCCGCAGGCCCTGCGCGGCCGCGGTGATGGCGGCGCTCAGGCCCGCGGCACCGGCGCCGACGACGATGACGTCGTAGGTCTCGTCCGTCTCTGGACGCCCCGCCGGGGGAGTGGATGCCTGCTGTCCTGCTGGTTCGGTCGCGCCGGCCATGAATCGGTCCCTTCGTGCGCCGCGGGTGGAACGTGTTCTCACCTAAAAGTAGAACACGTTACAGATTCGCGGCGCCAGGGGTCGCACTCGGCGGGGCGTGATCGGCGTCGACGACGAGATCCCACGGGTCGATCCCGTCGTCCGACGCACGTCCGGCAAGCACCCGTGACCAGTACTTCTCGTCGCCGTGTCGGTCCCGCCAGGCCAGCAGCGCCATGGTGAATCGGCCGAGATGATGTTCGGAGGTGAATCCGATCGCGCCGTGGATCTGATGCGCCCCGGCGGCCACCTCCCGCGCGGTCGACGAGGCGACGGCCTTGGCCGCGGCGATCGTGCCGCCGTGATCGGGGTTCTCGGCCATCTCGACGGCGTGCTCCACCGCGGCACGGGTTTGTGCGGTCAGCGCCGCCATCGACGCCAGACGTTGCTGGATGGCCTGGAACTTGGACAGCGGTCGACCGAACTGGGTGCGTTGCGACGCGTGGCGCACCGTGGTCTCGACGATGGTGTCCGCGCAGGCGGACATGGCCACCGCATAGGCCAGCGCGCCACGCAGTCGCAGTTCCGCCGAGTCGACCGGAGAGTCCGTGAGCTGTTCGACGACCACGGCGTCGAGAGCCACGTCGTCGACGGACGCCCCGAGTAGATCGGTGCCGTGGTAGAGCGTCAGGCCGGGTGCGGTTCGGGAGACCAGCGCCACCGAGGACGCGAAGTGAACCACGAGGACGTCGGCGTCGCAGGCGTGTACGACGCCGGGCAGCAACCCGTCGAGCACCCATCCCTCGTCGGTGGAGCGCACGGTGGCGCCCTCTCCGCCCAGGGCGAGTGTCGCAGTGCGCCCGCCGAGGTCGAGCCCCGAGCGTGCGGCCAACCAGGTGGCGAGGACGGTGTGCTCGATGAGTGGGGTGAGTGCGCCGCTCGCCGCTGCCGCCGACACCACGGTCAGTGCATCGGTGAACTCGCCACCGGTGCCCCCGAGATCCTCGTCGATACCGACGCCGGTGAACCCCGCATCGGTCAGCGCCGCCCAGACCCCGGTGTCGATCGTGGTGGCCGGTGTCGTGGTGGCCGGTGTCGTGGTGTCTGGTGTCGTGGTGTCTGGGCCGACGCGCTCGATCACCGCGGTCACCGCCGCATGCAGCTCGGCGTCCCCGATCACCGCAATCCCATTCCTCTGGCCACGATTCCACGCAGGATCTCGTTGGTACCGCCGCGAAGTGTGAAGGCGGGTGTGTGGCGCATCGCGGTCGCCAGCAGGGTGGCGAAGGGGTTCGCATCGCTGACCCGCGCCACGGTGTCCGACGAGGATCGGATGGCCTCGACGACGTCACCCTCGAACTGCGAGCCGATGTCCTTGACCATCGCGGCCAGCACATCGGGTGCGCCGCCCTCGGCGAGTTCGGCGGCCACCTGCAACGACATCCGGCGCAACGCCCACGCACGGGCGGTCAGCGTTCCCAGGGTGATCCGCTGCTCGTCGGACGCTCCGACTCTGCGCAACTCGTCGGCCCACGCCCGCAGCAGCGGCATCGTCGACAGGTATCGTTCCGGGCCGGAGCGTTCAAAAGCCAACTCGCTCATCACTTGTTTCCATCCCGCGCCGCGTTCACCGAGCAGTGCCCCGGTGCCGACGTTCGCGTCGTGGAAGATCACCTCGTTGAAGTGGGCGCCGCCGTCGATGCTGCGCAAGGGGCGGATCTCGATGTCGGGGTGGGGAAGATCGACGATCAGCTGGGACAGTCCGGACTGGCGGTCGGCGGGTGTGCCGTCGGTGCGGGCCAACAACACCATCGCGTGCGCGACGTGTGCGCCGGTGGTCCACACCTTGGTGCCGCTGATCCGCCACGATCCGTCGTCGGCGCGCACCGCGCGGGTGCGTACCGAGGCGAGGTCGGAGCCGGCGTCGGGCTCACTCATGCCGATCGCAAAATATGTTGTACCCGAGCATATTCCGGGAAGGTAGTGTTGCCGCTGGCGTTCGGTGCCGTGGACGAGGATGCCCGGTGCCATCTGCCGGTCGGCGATCCAATGCGCCGCGACCGGTGCCCCGCAGGCGAGGAGTTCTTCGGTGACGACGAATCGTTCGACCGCGCTGCGGCCACCGCCGCCGTACCGCTCGGGCATCGTCATACCCAGCCAGCCGTGCCGGCCGAGGTGTGCACTGAACGCCGGGTCGAATCCGCTCATCCAGTTGTCGCAGGCCGGGACGAAGGTGCCGGCATCGAGTTCGGCGGTCAGGAACTCACGCACCTCGTGGCGCAGCGTGTCGATACTCGCCTGGTCGGTGCCCACGGTCGAACCGTAGCACCGGACCGGACCGAGGAGTCCTCCCGGAAACCTGGAACATGTTCTAAACTAGAACACGTTCATTCCACGGAAGTGAGGCTCTCATGGCGGTTGACCAGGCAATCCGCGAGCGGATCGCCGCTGATCTGTGGACCGCGGAGCGGACCGCGACGGCGATCGGCCGACCGACCGATGCCCACCCGGGTCTCGATGTCGTCGACGCTTACGAGATCCAGCTGATCAACATCCGCAAGCGCCTCGACGCCGGTGCGAAGGTCGCCGGGCACAAGGTCGGGCTGGCATCGGAGGCCATGCAGAAGATGATGAACGTCGACGAGCCCGACTACGGGCATCTGCTCGACGAGATGCAGTACCACGAAGCCACCCCGATCGACACCGCGACGCTGTGCTTCCCGCGGGTGGAGGTGGAGGTGGGGTTCATCCTGGGCAAGGATCTGCCCGGTGCGGGATGCACCAACGACGACGTGATCGATGCCGTCGAGTGGGTGGTGCCGTCGATCGAGCTGATCGATTCGCGGATCACCGATTGGCAGATCACGTTGTGCGACACCATCGCCGACAACGCATCGTCGTGCGGCTGGATTCTCGGCACCGAACGGGTGGCGATCACCGACATCGACACCGGTGACATCGACGCGGTCTTGCACCGCAACGGCGAGGTCGTCGCGAAGGGCAATTCCTCTGCGGTGCTGGGCCATCCGTTGAACGCGGTGAGCTGGCTGGCGCGCAAGGTGGAGTCCTTCGGGGTACGACTACGCCAGGGGGATGTGATCCTGCCGGGCACCGCGACACGGGCGTTCGATGTCGGGCCGGGTGATCACGTCGTCGCCGAGTTCGCCGGACTCGGCAGCGTCACCCTCGATTTCACCTGACCAACAACAGTTTTCGACAACACTCTCAGAGGAGGCGCAGGTGGCAGCCAAGCTGACCGCGGCGATCATCGGGTCGGGCAACATCGGTACCGACCTGATGTACAAGCTGGAACGATCCGAGGTGATCGCTCCCCGATGGATGGTCGGGATCGATGCCGACTCGGAGGGTATGAAGCGGGCCGCCGACCACGGGCTCATCACGATGAGTGGCGGCGCCGACGAGTTGCTCGCGTCGTCGGAGAAACCGGACCTGATCTTCGAGGCGACGTCGGCCTATGTGCACCGCGAGTATGCGCCGCGATATGAGCAGGCGGGTATCACCGCGGTCGACCTGACGCCGGCCGCCGTGGGCCCGGCAGTGGTGCCGCCGGCCAATCTGCGCGAGCATCTCGACGCGCCGAACACCAACATGATCACCTGTGGTGGGCAGGCGACGATCCCGATGGTCCACGCGGTGTCGTCGGTGGTGCCGGTGCCCTACGCCGAGATCGTCGCATCGGTCGCGTCGGTGTCGGCAGGTCCGGGGACGCGGGCCAACATCGACGAGTTCACCCGGACCACGTCGAAGGGAATCGAGACGATCGGTGGCGCCGCGCGCGGCAAGGCGATCATCATCCTCAATCCGGCCGATCCGCCGATGATCATGCGCGACACCATCTTCTGCGCCATCCCCGACGACGCCGACACCGATGCCATCGCCGAGTCGATCCACAAGCGGGAGAAAGAGATCCAGGCCTACGTGCCCGGCTATCGACTACTGCAGGACCCGCAGTTCGATCCGCCGAGTGCGCTCAACGGCGGCCACGCCCGCGTCTCGATCTTCGTCGAGGTCGAGGGCGCCGGGGACTTCTTGCCGCCGTACGCCGGCAACCTCGACATCATGACCGCCGCCGCCACCAAGGTCGGCGAGGAGATCGCCCGTAACAAGATGGATGGGCAGAAGTTGGGGGTTTCGGCATGAGCACACCGACGACGGACCTGATGGCCAACGCCCGCAAGTATTCCGAGAGCCTCGACATCCGGATCACCGACTCGTCGCTGCGCGACGGAAGTCATCACAAGCGTCACCAGTTCACCACCGACGAGGTACGAGCGATCGTCGGTGCCCTGGACGACGCGGGAGTGCCGGTCATCGAGGTCACCCACGGTGACGGCCTCGGCGGATCGTCATTCAACTACGGATTCTCCAAAACGCCTGAACAGCAGCTGATCTCCGCGGCAGCCGAGACGGCCAAGCGGGCGAAGATCGCGTTCCTGATGTTGCCGGGTCTCGGTACCAAGGACGATATCCGCGCCGCGCAGGACAACGGTGGCCAGATCTGTCGCATCGCCACGCACTGCACCGAGGCCGACGTGTCGATCCAACACTTCGGACTGGCCCGCGAACTCGGGCTCGAGACCGTCGGCTTCCTGATGATGAGTCACAGTCAGCCACCGGAAGTGCTTGCCGCCCAGGCGCGGGTCATGGCCGACGCGGGCTGTCAGTGCGTCTACGTCGTCGACTCGGCGGGCGCGCTGGTGCTCGAGGATGTCACCGTCCGGGTGCAGGCGCTCGTCGCCGAACTCGGCGACGACGCGCAGGTCGGTTTCCACGGGCACGAGAATCTCGATATCGCCGTGGCCAATTCGATCAACGCGATCCGCGCTGGCGCCCAGCAGATCGATGGGTCCATCCGGCGCTTCGGCGCGGGTGCCGGCAACACGCCCACCGAGGCGTTCGTCGGGGTGTGCGACAAACTCGGCATCACCACCGGCGTGGACTTCATGAAGATCGCCGACGCGGCGCAGGACGTGGTGCGCCCGGCGATGCCCTCGGAGTGCCTGGTCGACCGATCGGCGATGATGATGGGCTACGCGGGCTGCTACAGCTCATTCCTCAAACATGCCGAGGGGCACGCCGAACGCTACGGCGTCTCCGCCGCGGAGATCCTCATCGAGGCCGGCAACCGCAAACTCGTCGGCGGCCAGGAAGACCAACTCATCGACATCGCCCTCGAGCTCAAGAAGAAGGCCGACGCCAACGCCGGTGTGTAGCGGGCTTGCGAAGTCAACATCGAAACGCGGCCTGAACTCGTAGACGCGGTCTTTGCACGGACCGCGTCCACGAGTTCGCACGGCATGTACTTCACGCTGCCATCAAGGCGAAGTGGGTCAGCCACCGACGGATGCGGGTGACGACGGTCCCGGCGTCGAGGTCGGCCCACACCCAGCGGATGACCATGATGCCTTGGGCGCGTATGCGGTCTTCGCGAATCTTTTCGCGGATGACGGCGTCGGCCGCATCCTCTCCTGGCCGTAAATGCTTCTGATACTTGACTTTTCCGTCGAACTCGCCGACGAGGACTCCACTCCAATCGAAGTCGGTCCGGGCGATCTCGTTGCCCTCCGCGTCGTAGAAGCGGTGCTGGAGCCGTGCCGAGGGAATGCCGGCTTCGATCATCTGTGCTCGGCTCCTCCGACTCGCCGGGGCTTTCAGCGTTGCCGTCGGCGTGATGCAGAGCGCGCCGCGCGACGCCGACCCCACGTCGAACCCCGCGCAGCAACGACTCCATCGTCGCCCGATCGGCGCCGGCACGCAGCGCCGCGTCGAAGACTGCAAGTGCCCCGGCGAATCCCGCCGTGGTGGTGCACGCCACGTCGACGGCCACGTACTCAATACCTGGAACGATGACGCCGTCGATCTCGATGAGGTGGTCGGGAGGAACGATGCCGACGTGGTTGTGTCGCGTCGCTGTTCGTCCGCCACCGCGAGCGCGGCCGGTGGTCGTGTGGATGCGGCGGAAGTTGGGCGAGAGCATCGGCAGCCGGTGCAGTGCGGCAGCGGATTGATGGCTGGGTACCGACTCGTCAAATCGTCCAAGGCGGCTGGTGGCGATGACGGCCAAGCGATGGATTTCGGCGCGTTCACGGTGCTGCGCGGGGATGTAGGCGCCTCTTACCAGTTGGGTGATTTCGCCGTGGCTGCGTGCTCTGGCGAGATCGGTGTCGGTGAAACCGGCCGTAAGGCAGGCGTGTCGGTAGATGATGTCATGTTCGTCTGTGGGAAAGCGTGTCATGCAGGGTTGGACGCACGAGGGGACGGATCGGCTCCATCGACACCAAGACGCGGCCTGAACTCGTAGACGCGGTCTTTGCACGGGCCGCGTTCACGAGTTCATGCCGCGCCGGGCAGGCGCCGCCCGATCCGTCGCCTACATCCCGGCCGGCGGATGGCCGAGGCAGATCATCGCGCCGAACGGGTCCTTGATGACGGCGAGGGTGCCGTACGGGGTGTCCTCGCCGGGCATGACGATCTCACCGCCGAGACCGGCGGCCTGTGCGACGGTCGCGGCGACGTCGTCGACGCAGATGTAGATCTGCCAGAACGACGGGGCGTCGCCGAACAGTCCGGTGGCGTCCATGACGCCGGCGTACGCGGTCTCCCCGAAGAACAGCTGCGAGTAGCGCAGCGGCCCGCCGGGGGCGACCTCCTGACCGGTGTTGTCGATGACGGTGTCGGCGCGGGCGCCAACGGTCTCGGTGTAGAACGCGAGTGAGGCCGGGTAGTCGCGGGTGGCGAGTTCGAACCAGTAGGGCGCTCCGTGCACACCCCACTCGGTGAAACCGTGATGCTGGTTGGGCTTCCAGAACCCGATGACGGCTCCGGCGTTGTCGACGGTGACCATCATGGTGCCCTCGTCGCCGACTGCCATGGGCGGCACCATGATCGAACCACCCGCGGCTTCGACGTTCTTGACGGTGGTCTCCGGGTCATCGGTACGCAGGTAGAGCGACCAGATGTCGGACGGGCCACCACCTTCGGCCATGTACGGACTGAGCCCGGCGACGCGTTTGCCGTGCAGGGTGAAGTTCTGATAGCCGCCGAACTCCTCGCGCGGTGGGCCTTCGACCTCCCAGCCGAAGAGGGCCTGGTAGAACTCGGCGGCCTTCGCCGGCTCGCTGCTCATCAGGTCGAACCAGATCGGTGCGCCCACGGGGGCGGAATATGCGGTCATGGTGAACTCCTGTTTCCGATGACGATTGGTGACAAGTGTGAGACCTCCATCCTCGTCGAAACTCATCGGTGTCACGGCCGACCTGCCGATCTCGTGACGTGCGTGAGGAAGTCGCGTGCCGCACCGGCGCGCGGTTCGTCGCCACCGATCCACACCGCCCGCAGCGCGCGGCGCAGATCGAGCCCGGACACCGGCACTGCGATCAGCCGACGACCGAGGTCGTCGCGTACCGACAGATCGGACACGACCGCCGGTCCGGCGCCGGCGATGACCGCCGAGCGTACTGCCGCGGTCGTCGACAACTCGAGCACCGGTTGCGCCCGGGACATGTCGGGGTCGTGGGCCGCGGCCAGCATGGTGTCCAGGAAGAGTCTTGTCCCGGAACCGGATTCGCGGGTCACCAGCGGGGTGCGGGCCAACTCGTCGGCGCTCACCGCCGTGCGCCGACGAGTCCACGGATGCCCGGGCGGTACGACGAGCACCAGGGTGTCGTGGGCCACGACGCGACTGCGTACCCCGGGCGCCACCTGCGGGCCCTCGACGAAGCCGAGTTCGACGTCGCCGGCCCGGACCAATTCGCAGGCGTGCTCGGAGTTCGTCGCGGTGAACGACACCTTGGGTGCGTGTTCGACGCTCTGCCCGAACGACACCAACCACTGCGGAAGGAGATGTTCGGCGACCGTCAGACTGGCAGCCAGACGCAGTTCGTCGCGTCGTTCGCGACGCAGTGCGGCGAGCCCGGCGTCGAATTCCGAGGCCAGGCCGAGAAGCCGATCGGCCCACTCCGACACCAGGATTCCGGCCTCGGTGGGTGCGGTGCCGGTGGGGGAGCGCGTCAGCAGCGAGATCCCGAGCGTGGCCTCCAATGCCCGCATCCGCGCCGACACGGCCTGCTGGGTGATCCCCAGTTCGCCCGCGGCGGCGTTGAGGCTGCCGGTGGTGACCACCGCGAGAAGTGTCTCCAGCGAGGGCAGGTCGGGCATGCGTGGGCTCAACACCCTCCCAGGTTACAACCATCCGTTGTAACTCTTGCAGGGAATCGCCTTCTACCTGCCGCGACGTCGATCGGCGACCGTAGGTGCATGACGTTGCGCGAACCACCGGTCCGGACCCACTTCGCCCATGTGCCGCCGAACTGGTTCGCGACGGTGATGGGCACCGGCATTCTCGCCGTCGCCGCGCACGGGCTCGGGCACGGCACACTGCTGACCGCGCTGTCGATCGTGTTCTGGTTGCTCGCGTGCCTCGTCTACATCGGGGTGATCGCCGCGACCGTCATGCACTGGCGTCGCCACCGCGATGCCGCACGTGCGCACCTGCAGCATCCGGTGATCGCGCACTTCTACGGCGCCGTGCCGATGGCGACGCTGACCGTCGGCACGTCGACCCTGGTGGCCGGTGTCCATGTGATCGGGCCGAGCGCCGCGCTCGCCGTCGACATCGTGTGCTTCACCCTCGGCACGCTCGGCGGAGTCGCGACGGCACTGCTGATCCCCGCCCGCCACCTCCTCGGCCGATCGGGCGACCCTGCAGGACCGGACCGGCCGGAACCGTTCGGGGGTTGGCTGATGTCGGTGGTCCCGCCGATGGTGTCGGCAT
>NZ_MVPX01000690.1:0-340 GCF_002043085.1 Gordonia sp. i37
GTCCTCGGGCTGAGGGTGGCCACCACGGAGACGGGTGCGGCGTGGAACGAGTTCTTCGCGGACCTGGTGGCCCGGGGGCTGGCCGGGGTGGCACTGGTGACCTCGGACTCCCATCGCGGCCTCGTGGAAGCCGTGGCGGCGAACCTGCCCGGGGCCGTGTGGCAACGCTGCCGCACCCATTACGCGGCGAATCTGATGGCCGTGACCCCGAAGAGCATGTGGCCGGCGGTGAAGGCCATGCTGCACAGCGTGTACGACCAGCCCGACGGGCCGGCCGTGCAGGCCCAGTTCGAGCGCCTGTTGGACTACGTGCAGGACAGGTTGCCCGCGGTGGCTGGGC
>NZ_MVPX01000691.1:0-337 GCF_002043085.1 Gordonia sp. i37
CGAGAACACCGCAGTCACCGAGCCCGAAGCCGCATAGAGGAGTCCTCCACGATTCCGGGGGAACCACAGGGGCGAAGTCTTCGCCGACGATGTCGTTGCCGCCGCACTCATCGACCGCCTCGTCCACCACGCCGAGGTCATCACCATCGACGGCGACTCCTACCGCACCAAGACGAGACGACAACTCGTCAACGCCGACCAGTAACCACACCAAAAGGGGGTCAAATTTCAACCGTCGATAAGGGGTCAGTTTTCGGCCGCCGTTGACAGATAGCCGTTTGCGCGGTCTCGATGGTGTCGAAGGCGCCAGTCTCGTCGAGAAGCTCCCGGCGCAATG
>NZ_MVPX01000692.1:0-802 GCF_002043085.1 Gordonia sp. i37
CCCACCGACAGAAAACTGCCGCCAGCCCACCCCCGAAACCCGTTGTCCACAAGCATATTTCCCCCCACAGAACCATCGAACACACTTGCCCTAATCCACATGTTCGAGTAGAGTGGACCCATCACACCGATCAGCGACCGGGGAGGGGCCATGATCGACACCACTGAAGCTCTCGACGCTGGAACTGTCGACGCCGAAGCAGTTTTCGCCGACATCGTCACCCGACTCAGCGACCTGCAATGGAATCCGGACATGACCGGACCCCAGGCCTTCGGTGCGATGAAGCAAGTCCTGTTGTTGCGGAACCTGGTTGATCATCACGCGACCACCCTCACCGGTGAAATGGACCGGCTGGGAGTGGCCGATCACAAGACGACCCGGCTGCGCGAGTTGTTGATCAGCATGGGTTGCGCACCCGCCGTCGCTTCGCGATATGTGCGGGTTGCCGCCACCACCGATGTGGATCTGTTGTTGGCGCACGCGGCGGATGGGTCCATCTCGTCCGAACACACCGATGCCATCGTCCGCGGATTGGCGCACATCGACACCCGATGCCCCGAACCCGTCGACACCGTGCAACGGTGTGAATACCTGCGGAAGCTGCTGTCGCACTACTTCGCCGGATTCACCCCCGCCGAGATCAACCTCTACGCGCGGCAGCTGGGGAACGAGCTGGCGGCCGAGACACCCGGTGGCTTACCGGCCGCGGAGGACAAGTCGATCAACTCCTACCGCGACCGCATCACCGACGACGGCCGGTTGGAGATCTCGGCGAACCTCGACATCATCGCGGGGGAGAAAA
>NZ_MVPX01000693.1:0-914 GCF_002043085.1 Gordonia sp. i37
CTTCTCGGCCAAACCCACCAACGGGCTGTTGTGGACCTGGTCAGCCGACAACCCGGCACTCGGCGGGAACTTGCAGAACATGGGTGCCATCACCGAAGCCACCGCCAAGTTGTTGTCGTGTGACACCACGATCACCAAGATCATGCTCGATCCCAACGGGGTACCACTCAGTGTTGGCGAAGCGAAACGCTTCTTCACCCCCGGCCAACGCAAAGCGTTGTTGGTGCGTGATCGCGGATGCATCAAATGCGGTGCGCACGCCGGACGCTGCCAAGGACACCACCTCGAGCATTGGAGCGATGGTGGGCCCACCGACCTCGACAACGGCTGCCTGCTGTGCAGCAGCTGCCACGACGATGTCCACCACCACGGATGGGACATCATCCTCGGGTTCGACCGACACCCCTGGCTGATCCCACCCGCCAGCATCGACCCGAAACGCCGGCCGGTGCCGTCGTATCACCGACGGACCATGCGACTCGACGACACCGCAGCCTGACCCGAAGCGCCTCCACTACAGCCTGATTCCCTGCACCCGGCCCGGCCGGGACCGCATCTGTTGTTTGAGAACTCCATAGAGATAATCCCCACCCGATGGTCGAGGTGGTCGTGTGCCAGTGGCCCGGAATCCCGTCGGCACAAGAGGTCTCGAGGCCCGGCGCCAGGGGCGCCGTGCACCTCGACCACCGGGAGGGGAGGCCACCGGGTGGAGAGGGCGTCAGCATCGTTCGAGGGGAGCGCATACCCCGCTGGTCGAGGTGCGAGCCGCGTGCGGCGAGCCTCGAGACCGACTGCTACGGTGCTGGATTCGCACCACCGTGGACCGAATATATTTCGGCGCACGGTGTCTCGAGTCTCGTCTCTGGCGCTCTTCGGCACCTCGCCCATACCTCGACCATCGGGAGTGGCACGGC
>NZ_MVPX01000694.1:0-659 GCF_002043085.1 Gordonia sp. i37
GGGTGCAGGGAATCAGGCTGTAGTGGAGGCGCTTCGGGTCAGGCTGCGGTGTCGTCGAGTCGCATGGTGCGTCGGTGATACGACGGCACGGGTCGTCGTTTCGTGTCGATGCTGGCGGGTGGGATCAACCAGGGGTGGCGGTCGAAGCCCATGATGATGTCCCATCCGTGGTGGTGCACATCGTCGTGGCAGCTGGTGCACAGCAGGCATCCGTTGTCGAGGTCGGTGGGCCCACCATCGGCCCAGTGGTGCAAATGGTGTCCTTGGCAGCGTCCGGCGTGTGCACCGCATTTGATGCATCCGCGATCCCGCACCAGTAAGGCTTTGCGTTGTCCCGGTGTGAAGAAGCGTTTCGCCTCGCCAACACTGAGCGGTACACCGTTGGGATCGAGCATGATTTTGGTGATGGTGGTATCACACGACAACAGTTTCGCGGTCGCTTCGGTGATGGCACCCATATTCTGCAAATCCCCACCGAGTGCCGGGTTGTCCGCCGACCACGTCCATAACAGTCCGTTGGTCGGTTTCGCCGAGAAGGTGGTGTCCGCCAAGCCTTGTGCCGCCAACTCCACGATCGTCTCGAACGCGGCAGCACAGATCTGTTCGGGTGTCCGCGGATCCGGCGACCCGTCGGGCTGGGGCTTGGGCGCCGACAAGGT
>NZ_MVPX01000695.1:0-228 GCF_002043085.1 Gordonia sp. i37
TCGCAGCCCACGGGATGGTGCCGGTGGGTGCATCCGGCAGCGTACTCGGCCGGGGTCTTGTAGCCCAGCGCCGAATGCCGGTGTCGGTGATTGTGGTCGTCCTTGAAGTCGCCGATGACCACGCGGGCCTCCAACAGGGTGGGCGAGCAGTTGCGGTTCACACACTCGTCGCGCAACCGGTTGTTGAACGACTCGATGAACCCGTTGTTCCACGGCGTGCCCGGCGGG
>NZ_MVPX01000696.1:0-349 GCF_002043085.1 Gordonia sp. i37
GGGAAGGCCCGGAGCGTCATTCGAACCCTTCCCCCCGATGGTCGAGGTGCGAGCCGCGTGCGGCGAGCCTCGAGACCCGGCGAGATGACAAGCATCGCAACCACATCCACTACCCGATCGATGAAATCGAGCGCCCAGTCGATGAGTGGAAAATAGTTGTCCACAGATTTCTCCGGCCTGGCGTTCGTCGGACCGGTTTTGTCGGTACCTCTTCGTACACTTGTGCCCATAGGTTCGATCACCGATCGCGGGAGGGGAGGTACCTGGTGTCGACGACGTTGACGTTCACCGATCCGGATGCCGACGCTGCCGCGATCGCAGCCATGTCGCGCGATGAGCTCACCGAGAC
>NZ_MVPX01000697.1:0-2909 GCF_002043085.1 Gordonia sp. i37
CCGCACCAGACCGAACCTGGCTCAGCTGACGTCACCCCCGAAACCCCACCACCCCAGGGGACTTACCCCGCTGGCGGTATGAGGCCGCTGAGTCTGGATGAGCCTTCGGGCCGCTATCTATCCTTCGCGGAACGGGAAGAGATCGCGCTGCTTCGCGTTCAGGATTGTGGGGTGCGTGAGATCGCACGGCGGATCGGGCGCAGTCCGGCCACGATCTCGCGTGAGCTACGGCGCAACGCCGCAACCAGGAGCGGGAAGCTTGAGTATCGGGCGTTGGTGGCGCAGTGGAAAGCCCAGCAGGCCGCCAAGCGCCCGAAAACAGCGAAGCTCGTGGCCCACGTCGAGTTGCGGGAGTACGTACAGCACCGCCTGGCCGGCGTTGTCCGCCGTCCCGATGGCACGATCGCTGCGGGCCCCACGCCACCACCGTGGAAGGGGCTCAACAAGCCGCACCGTGCCGACCGGCGGGGGTCGCCGGCGTGGAGTCCAGAGCAGATCTCCCAGCGTTTGAAGGTCAAAGTTCCGGCCCACGATCGGAGCGGTGTACCGGCCAGCCGGCCAGTGGATGTTTCGTCGTTCTGTCAGGGTGTTGCGGATCTCCTGGGTGGGCTCAGCGCTGTCGGGAAGGCGTCCGCGGACTCCTCGCGCCAGGGCCGAGGCCACAATGTGGCCATCAAGTAGCAGTCGGGCAACCCGGGCATGGACCCGGTCGTTCCCACTGAAGCCGTTGGGAAGCGTCATGCTCTGCCTTGTATATGCGAGGACTGCGGCCAGGTCCTCAGCGAACCGGTAGACCATGAGTTGCTCTTTCAAGTCGGGGTCTTCGTTGTCAACTTCGTCGCTAGATCGGCCGTATTTGGTCAGGAATCGGCCGTCGATGTGGAACTCGACCTCTTTGGATGTGCGAAGGCCGAGAAGAACTTTGAACAGTTCGGCGACAGAGCGCGGACTGAGCCCGCGAATCTTGTATCCGACGTCCATCGACGACGCTTGGCCGGACGTGGCTCGATACGGAATCTCTGCGGCCACCGTGAGCCGGCTCCCACAGAACGACATCACGCTGGTTAAGCCGTGAGTTCCTTGGCGGACCTCCGTGACCGTTCCTTCCTCGGCGGCTACGACTTCACCGTCCTCGAGGAACCGGATCTCCATTAGCATTCCAACCGCTGGGCTGCGGTCTGTTCCTGCTCGAAGATCTGCCGGGTGCGTCGGTAGTGGTTGAGCGTCAACCATCGGTCCACTTCGGGATAGTCGATGAGCATCTGATTGAGCTCTGCGCGACCCATCCATCCCACAGTGGGTCGACGTTTCCCCGCTGGAGTGAAGGCTTCGGGCAGGCGTCTTATGTAGCCCTTCTCGGGGGTGGTGAAGTTGCTGCATGGGGCTACCAGAACCCATTCGTGCGGCTCCTGTTCCTTCACCGCCCGCACGAAGGACTTCTTGACTTTGTCTCGACGTCCCACGAACCCGCCGGACATGCCCTCGGGGTAATACTTCAACTGGTAGATAACGAGCCGGCCGTCGGGGTAAGTGACGGAGACGTCCACGCCTCCGTCACCGCCTCGTCCGTTCACGACGTCGACCTCGGCGACGCGCCGGAATTTCCGCATCACAATGTCTCGACGATGCGATCGAACCACGGTGACGTGTGCGGTCTCAGGAGATGCGTGACGTCGTGTTCTCGGGAGATGCTTACCGGCGGTGGGGCCGGTGGGCGTTGAAGTTGCGAATGGTCTTGGTGGTGGTTCGTGCGTGCAGTGACAGTTCTCTGGCGCCGTCGAGCACTCGTAGGTGGTGATCGTCGACGATGATGGTGACGATGGTGCCGGCGTAGGTCGGACTGACTCGGAGGCGTTGGCCGGCCACCATGATCTGACCGCTCTTGGGAACCCGGCGCTGCACGCTCTGCGGCCCTGACGGTGGCGCAGGCGGCAGCGGGGTGCTGGCTTCCCGAACTCCGGTCAAGCGGCGAATATTCTCTAGGTCAAGAGGATTGGGTAGCGTCTTGATCAGGTGGGTGCCGTTGGTCGCGTGGATCAACTCGCCGTCGATCCGCAGGGTGACCCGGCTGCCGGCCGTCACGACGCCGAGGGCGAGTTCATGTCCACGAACAATGACGATGCCGTCGCGGTTCGCGGTCCGGTCGATCTCGATAGCTCGCGGCCGATGGGTGGCGGTGGAGGTGTCGAACGCGGCTTGCGCCGGTCTGGGCCGGCCCGGGCGGGTGCCGCGGGCGCGGAGTCGTTGCAGGTCTGCGGTGGTCAGCTTCGACCGGACCGTCTTGATCACGATGTCGTCGCAGATGATGTACACGCTCGACAGGTCAGCCCACATCACGACACTGCGCTGCGCATAGTTTCTTTCCGACCCACACCTGTTGCACACCGGCAATAGTCACTACACCGGACGGCGGCACGACAGTGTCGAACTCAATGGCGGAACTCGACTGATCGGCCACGGTTGGAGCTGGCCGAACGACTTCGGCTTCCGGTCGGATCTCGGCACCAACAGGCTTGCTGGGCATGGTGTCGGGATCGGTGCTGCGACTGCGGAACACGCTGGCAGGGGTGGCCATGTTCAGCGACTGATGCGGTCTGCAGGTGTTGTAGGCGTGGACCCATTCGTCGATAGTGTTGACGGCGCCTGAAAACTGACCCCCTGACGACGGGTGAATTTTGACCCCCGTCTTGTTAGGAGGGTGATTTCAGTGGAGCAGTGGGCGGAGATCCGCCGTTTGCATCGCAGTGAGGGTGTGCCGATCAAGGAGATCGCGCGCCGGTTGGGGGTGGCCCGTAACACGGTGCGGGCGGCGTTGGCCTCAGACACCGCGCCGAAGTACTCTGAGGTTCCCCCCGAACCGTAGAGGCATCGATAATGAGGAGCACGATGCCAGAGAAGCGGAAGAAGTA
>NZ_MVPX01000698.1:0-209 GCF_002043085.1 Gordonia sp. i37
AACCCCTTGCCAACCCGACAAACCCGGCATACACTCGAACACAACAACACACAAACACGTGTTCGCTATCGCCGGGGGGGGTGACAATTATGGTCGATACCGCGTTCCCGGATGTGTCCGGGTTGTCGACCACCCAGAAAATCGCCCTCGCCCACCGCTTGGTTGATGCGCTGGCATCGGATGATTTGACCGGCCTGTCCAACGATGAC
>NZ_MVPX01000699.1:0-454 GCF_002043085.1 Gordonia sp. i37
GGGCGTGTCAACTTGTCTGTGTAAGCGGGGTGGTCACAGGTAGGGGTTGATCCGGTCGGGGTAGGCCGCGGCGAGCTGGGCGAGGGCCTGCTTCCAGTTCGTGACGGCCTGGCCTTCGACGAGCCGGCCCTGGGCTTTGCGCTGGCCGGCGGGTTTGCCCCGGTCCCGAGCGCGTTCGGCGGCGCGTTTGTCTTCGATGTTGCAGATCGCCAGCCAGAGCAGCTTCACCGCCGCCTCGGTCGAGGGGAAGTGGCCGCGGTTCTTGGTCACCTTCCGTAGCTGGAAGTTCAGCGACTCGATGCTGTTGGTCGTGTAGATGACCTTGCGGAGCATGGGTGGGAACTGCAGGAACGGGATGAACCGCTCCCAGGAGTTCGCCCAGGTCGCGGCTGCAGACGGGTACTTCGTGCCGAGCTCGGAGGCCTCGAACTCGGCCAGCGCCTTCCTCGCGGTC
>NZ_MVPX01000007.1:0-745 GCF_002043085.1 Gordonia sp. i37
CGGTGAGGGTGTAGGGCGTCGGCAGCAGGTTGTCGGGGTCGGGGCGATCCTCATAGCGTTCACGAAGACTGTCGGTGGCGGCTGCGATGATCTGGTCATGGTCGTAGAGCAGTGGCTCGTCTGACTCCAACGCACCGGTGGGAGAGACCGGAACCAACTCACCGACCACGCTCGTCAGCTGCGCGGCAGGCAGCGCGACGGCATGTGCGATCGAGATCGTCCACCCGCGGGGATCGCGATCAGGATCGTCGAACACCCGCAGCAGATGCGGGTGGACGCGGTCGGGCGAGAGCCCCAACTTGAGTTCGAGCACCTCGCGCACGGTGTCGGCGACGCTGCGCCGCTCGCGGATGAATCGTCCGGGCAGCATCGCGGTACCGGCGTCATCGCGCTGGATCACCACGCACAGATGCGCGTCGACGACGCTGAGTACGGCGATGTCGACGGCGACGCTGGGTCGCGGATAGTCGGTCAGACGACTGCTTTTCCCGGCGGCCACGAACGACAGACTATGCGAATGTCTGCGCAAAGTAGTAATCTCATAATCGCGCAAAGTCGCCTCGGTCCGATGCCGGGGCGGAGAGAGGAAGACACCATGCAGTTCTCCGCCGCCCTCGACGTCGACGTCGTGGCCCTCGAGGCCGCCGACGAGGTGACCGTCATGCTCGATCTTCAGGCCCCCGCCGCTGCTCCGGCAGACTCCGCGCGGCCACCGACCGCGTTGCAGATCGTCCTCGATCGCAGC
>NZ_MVPX01000070.1:0-17304 GCF_002043085.1 Gordonia sp. i37
CACGCCGCGCGCTGCTGGTCATCGGGATCGCGGCCTTCGTGTTCTCGCTGGTCCTCGCCGCGCCGATCGTGGTCTCGGTGATCGGTTCCCTGGTGACGCGCGGAACGGGGCCCACCGGCCTGGCACCGACATGGTGGATCGTCCTCGGACCGCTCGGACAATCGGTGACCGCGGCGTGCCTGCTCGCCCACGTTGCCACCGGGGTGACCGGAGCGGCCACCGCCGGCGTCCTCGGCGCCCTCGCCCACGACTACGCGCTCGCGGTGTGGGCCGCGGCGGTGATCTGGATCGTCGTCGCCACCGCCATCACCGCGCGGTCGGTACGCCGCGGACTGCCGTTCGGCCTGACCTGGTGGTCGTTCACCTTCCCGCTGGGCACCTTCGTGACCGGGTCGTCGGCATTGGCGGCGACCACCGGGCACACGATGTTCGCGGTGATCGCAGGTGTCGGGTTCGTCGCCCTGCTCCTGGCCTGGGGGATCGTCGCGACCCGTACCGTCGCCGGGATCGTCGACGGTGCCTTGCTCATCGCCCCCGCCGGAGCGCGTGGCACGCTGGGACGGTGAGCCTCGAAAGGATTCGGCCGTTCCTGTGGCCGGCGTTGGTGGTCGTGGGTCTGGCGATCGTGGGCTGCGCGCAAGCGAGCTGGGGTGCCTCCGATCAGGGGGCGCAACTTCAGGTGAGCGGGCTCGGAGGGGTCAGCGCCAGAGCGGCCGCGACCGCCGACGTCGAGGCGGCCTTCTCCGCCCACACCGAACGGCCGGCGTTGCTCACTCTTGTGTTCGGCATCGTCATCGCCCTGGCGGCGCTGCTGGGTTGGTGGAAGCCGTTTCGCCGCAACACCATCGGCGTACTCGCCGTGTCGGCGGTGATCGTGGCGGCGGGGGTGGCGACGATCGTCGTGTCCGCGATGGTGATCGCCGACCCGGCGGGGCACCTGTTCGACGCCGCGGTCAACGATGCCATCGACGCGCCGGGCCCGCTGTTGTCGCCGGCGTGGGGCGTGATCGCCACCCTGATCCTCGCGGTGCTGAGCGTGGTGCTCGCACCGCTCACCAGTATCCGTCGGGGTCTGATTCGGGAGACTGCGCCGGGATGATCCCCTCGGCGACACCGTGATCGATACTCGCCGAGAGTCGCGGACACGTCCGCATCATCGCCGGGTTGCCGCCGATCCGCCGGATCTCCTCGAGTTCGTCGCAGCGCGCCCGGGCGCTGGGGTTCCACTGCACGCTGGTGTGGTGCGGACTGGTCTTCTTGACCATCACACAGGCGTGGCAGGACCGGCATTCGATCTCCGTCATACCGCCGCGCAGGTAGTGGTCGCGGTCGCGGGCGGTGGCCTCGTGAACCCGGGCGAGGAGTTGCGGGTCGTCGGTGTGGTCGGGAGCCTTTGCCCAGCCCGCGCGGGTCATCGGTTCAGACCCGCGACTCGGTCGTCTCGGCGGACGAGTCGGCCTGTTGCGCCTCGAGTTCCTCGCGGCGCCGAATGTTCTCCTGCACTTCGATGTTCCAGCTCTCGACGGCCTTGGTGGTGTCGATCTCGTACTCGAAGCGCTGGGTCATCTCGTCGGTGACATCGGCCTTGTCGACGTAGAACTGCTCGTACCAGCGACGCAGCTGATAGACCGGTCCGTCCTCCTCGACGAGGAGTGGATTGTCGATGCGCGTCTTGTGCTTCCAGATCTCGACGTCCTGCAGGAAACCGACCTCGATGCCCGCGGTGATCTTCTGGGCCATCTTGTCGGCCTGCTCCGGTGAGAGGCCCTCGGGGATCTTGGCCATCACGCCGTACATGAGGACGAACGAATTGGCGTCGATGGGGTAGTGGCAGTTGGTGAGGATGGTCTCGATGGCGTAGCCGCCGTAGTACTGCACCATCGGATTCAGCATGTACGAGGGCCCGTAATAGGCCGCGATCGACTCCAGGCGGGTGTCGCCGTAGGCGGTGCCCAACGAGATGTCGGGGCGCCCATGGGAATTCATGTATTGCGCCGCGGTCTCACCCTCGAAGACGTTCTTGAAGTAGTCGGGGAGTGCGAAGTGCACGTAGAAGAAGTGCGCCATGTCGACGACGTTGTCGATGATCTCGCGGCAGTTGGAACCCTCGATGACGATCCGATTCCACGTCCACGCGGTCCACTCGTCGCTGTCGACCTCCGACAGCTCCGGGATGATGATTTCCTCCGGGGGAGGATTGCCTTCCGGGTCGTTGTAGACGAACACCTGCCCGTTGCGAACCATGGTCGGCCACGCCCGGGTCTTGGCGAGCTTCGGGTTGCGCTTGGCATAGGGAACCCCGGCGCAGCGTCCGTTGCCCTTCCACAGCCAGCCGTGGAACGGGCAGGCGACGTTGTCACCCTTGACGCTGCCCTGTGACAGATCGCCACCCATGTGTCGGCAGTAGGCGTCGAGCACCTGGATCTGTCCCGACGTGTCGGTCCAGACGACGAGCTTGGTGCCGAAGATCTGCACCGAGTGCGGCTTGCCGTCGGCGAACTCGGCCACCAGGCCCAGGCAGTGCCATCCGCGGGCGAAGCGGGTCGGTGGGGTGCCGGTGTCGATCTCCCGCACGCCCGAATCGGCCGCGTCGGCGGCCGAGGTTGCGGTCGGGGTGCCTGTGCTCACAGCCATTGGCGATCTCTCCCATCGTGGCGCTGCATGCGAATCGCGTACAGCCGATACTAGAACATGTTACAAAAATAGCAGCGGACCGCGGCCGACGAACCCGGATACGGGCAGGAAATGGGCACAAAGTCCCAGTACTCGACATAAATGAGAACGTGTTCTAGTCTTGGAATCGGTACGCGTCACGCCGGTGCTGGTTGGGGGACGAGCACACGAGAAGACACACAGTGAAGAGAACAGGGATGGGTGAGATGCCAGCACGAGAGAGCGATCCGAGTCGGCGCAGCGAGGCCGGCGCGCAGGTCCTGGAAAAGATCAACGCGTTGCTGCCCGAACTCGAGCAGCGTGCGCAGCAGACCGAGGATCTGCGTCGGATTCCCGACGAGACGGTCTCCAGCCTCGAGAGCGCGGGCTTCTTCCGACTCATGCAGCCCGAGCAGTGGGGCGGCTATCAGGTCGATCCGGTGACCTTCTACGAGGCCGTTCGGCGTCTGTCGACGGCGTGCGGGTCCACCGGCTGGGTGTCGGGGATCATCGGTATCCACAACTGGCATCTTGCGCTCTTCGACCAGCAGGCGCAGGAGGACGTGTGGGGCAACGACACCACGGTCCGAATCTCCTCGTCGTACGCCCCGATGGGGATGGGCGAGGTCGTCGACGGTGGGTACAAGGTGAACGGCAACTGGGCGTTCTCGTCGGGATGCGAGATCGCCGATTGGACTTTCGTGGGTGGGCCGGTCATCAAGCGCGGCAAGCCCGTCGATTTCGTCAGCTTCTTGCTGCCCCGCTCGGACTACACGATCAAGGATGTGTGGAATGTGGTCGGGCTCAAGGGCACCGGCTCCAACACCATCGAGGTCAAGGACGCCTTCGTCCCGACCCACCGCGTACTCTCGATGCGCACCATGGCCGAATACCGCAGTCCCGGCCTCGAGCGCAACACCGCGCCGGTCTACCAGATGCCGTGGGGCACCATTCATCCCAGCGTCATCTCGACGCCGATCATCGGAATGGCCTACGGGGCCTACCATTCGCACGTCGAACATCAGGGCAAGCGCGTTCGCGCCGCCTACGCTGGCGAGAAGTCCAAGGACGATCCGTTCGCCAAGGTCCGGATCGCCGGCGCCGCCAGCGACATCGACGCCGCCTGGCGTCAGGTGTCGGGCAACCTGCAGGCCGAATACGACCTCATCCTCGCCGGCGAGGAGATCCCGATGGAGCTGCGGCTGGCCGCTCGGCGTGATCAGGTGCGCGCCACCGGCCGCGCGATCGAGTCGATCGACAGTCTCTTCGAGAACTCGGGTGCCGGTGCGCTGAACGTGGATTCGCCGATCCAGCGGTTCTGGCGCGACGCACACGCCGGACGCGTCCACGCCGCCAATGACCCCGAGCGTGCCTACGTCGCATTCGGCAACGGGGAGTTCGGGATTCCCGTCGGCGACACCATGGTCTGATCCACGTCGATCTGATTCACGCCGATCCGGTGGACAGCACACGCGAGGACAGGAGCACCCAGCACATGACCGACAGTCCCATCCGTTCCCTGGGGTACATGCGCATCGAGGCGACCGACGTCGACGCCTGGCGCGAGTACGGCCTGAAGGTTCTCGGCATGGTCGAGGGCGCCGGTACCGTCGACGGCGCGCTCTACCTGCGGATGGACGATTTCCCGGCTCGCCTGGTGATCGTGCCGGGCGAGCACGACCGGCTGGCGTCCTCCGGCTGGGAATGCGCCAACGCGTCGGCGCTCCAAGACGTCCGAGATCGTTTGTCGGCGGCCGGCGTCGTCTATCGCGAGGCCAAGGACACCGAACTGCTCGAGCGGCAGGTCGTCGAGATGATCGTGTTCACCGACCCGGCCGGCAACACCATCGAGGCGTTTCACGGTGTGGCGCTGCAGCATCGACGTATCGTCAGTCCGTATGGTCACCGCTTCGTCACCGGCGAGCAGGGCCTCGGGCATGTGGTGCTCACCTGCGATGACGACAAGGCCGCACTGGAGTTCTATCGCGACGTCCTCGGCTTCTCGCTGCGCGATTCGATGCGACTGCCACCGCAGGCCGTCGGCCGCGAAGAAGGCGACGAGGTGCCGTGGCTGCGCTTCCTCGGCTGCAATCCACGGCATCACTCGCTGGCGTTCCTGCCGATCCCCAATTCGACGGGCATCGTGCATCTCATGGTCGAGGTCGAGAACTCCGACGACGTGGGTCTGTGCCTCGATCGGGCGTTGCGCCGCAAGGTGAAGATGTCGGCGACCCTCGGTCGGCACGTCAACGACCTCATGCTCTCCTTCTACATGAAGACACCCGGAGGATTCGACGTCGAATTCGGTTGTGAGGGAAGAACCGTCGCCGACGACGACTGGATCGCGCGGGAGAGCACCGCGGTCAGCCTCTGGGGACATGACTTCACCGTCGGATTCTCCCAGTAGCGACGAGTCGGCCATGAGCGCCCATACCCCCTACGGCTCCGCCGATTTCGACTCCCGACAGTTCCGCACCGCGATGGGGCAGTTCTGCACCGGCGTCACCGTGATCACCACGCTCACCGCCGACGACCAGCCGGCCGGATTCGCCTGCCAGTCGTTTGCGGCGTTGTCCCTCGACCCGCCGCTGGTGCTGTTCTGTCCGCAGAAGACCTCACGAACGTGGTCGGTGATCGAGCAGCGGGGCGCCTTCTGCGTCAACGTGCTCTCGAATCGTCAGCAGGACGTGAGTGCGAATTTCGGTGCGCCGCGCGAGGACAAGTTCTCCGGCGTGGTGTGGGACCCTTCGCCCGCGGGACTGCCGGTCATCCGGCACTGCCTGACCTGGGCGGAGTGCACCATCGAACAGGTCGCCGACGGTGGTGATCACCACATCGTCATCGGCCGCGCACAGACGCTGGGAGAAGTGTTGCAGGACAAGCCGTTGTTGTTCTACCGCGGCGGATACCTCTCCACCGAGCACCCGCGCGTGACTCCCGCGCAGGCCGAACTCGAGAACTTCCTGACCTGGACCGGAGGGGACACCTGGCTATGAGTGCACCGAGCATCACGATCGCCGAACAGGCCACCAAGCCGTTCACCGATGCCATCGCCGAGGCCGAGAAGCTGATCCGTTCAGCGGAATTCGTGAGCAGCGAACAGGATCTGGCCGAGGGTCTCGACTATCTCGCCGGCAGTATCTCGGCGATCGGTCACCTGGTTCGTACCCGCAACCTCAGCCACCCGGTGTTCGTCGCCTCGACCGGGCCGTACACCAAGATGGGCCTGGACAACCCCGACACCCTCTACTATCACGCCGACATCGACCCCGCCGGAACCTACCGGGTGTGGGGTCGGCGGGGCACCACTGCCGACCTGAGTTTTCAAGTGCTGCGCGGAGATTACACCCCCGATGAGGTCCCGGGCGGTGACGATGCGTTCGACGACCGGCGCATCACAATCGCCGACGACGGCGTCTTCGAGATCGTCTTCCGCCCCGCGGGCAGCGTACCGGGCGGCGCGGACGAGTTCGTCCTGCCCGACGGCGCCACCACACTGTCGGTGCGCGAGGTCTACTCCGACTGGGCCCAGCGCAAGGGCGCCATCGCCATCGAACGCGTCGACACGAGCGGAACCGCGCCCACCGAACCGGATCTCGAACGGGTGACCCGTCGCTACCGGACCGCGGCCAAGATGTTGACCGCGCGCATCAACACCTGGTTCAACTTTCCCAAGTGGTTCTACCTCGACGAGCCGGTGAACACCTTCACCCCGCCGCGGCTGACACCCGGTGGGCTGGCCACCCAGTTCTCGTCGGTCGGCCACTATCGTCTCGCCCCCGACGAGGCGATCCTCGTCACCGTCCCGAAGTCCGAGGCGCCCTACCAGGGATTCCAACTCGGCAGCCTGTGGTACATCTCGCTGGACTACGTCCATCATCAAACGAGTCTGAATTCGGCTCAGGCGCAGGTCGATCCCGACGGGATGATCCGCATGGTGATCTCGCATACCGATCCGCACATCGCCAACTGGATCGAGACCACCGGGCGCGAACGCGGGATCATGCAGTTCCGCTGGCAGCGGACCGAGCGACCGATCACCGGCGAACAGGGCCCGACGGCACAGGTCATCGACGTCGGCGACGTAGCGGCGCATCTACCGTATCTCGAACGCAACCGGGTCGACGCGGACGGCTGGGCGCAGCGAATAGCACAGCGGCAGCAAGGCTTTGCCGAGAGGATGCTCGCATGAGTGACGGACTACTGGCCGACAAGGTCGTCGTCGTGTCGGGTGTCGGGCCCGGGCTCGGACGATCGATCTGTGTTCGGGCCGCGGCCGCCGGGGCGAGCGTGGTCCTCGCGGCTCGGACCGAATCCAGGCTCAAGGAGGTGGCCGCCGAACTCGACACGCCCACGCTCGTCGTGCCGACCGACATCACCGACGACGACGCCGTCGACGCACTGGTGAGCGCCGCCGTCGGCGAATTCGGTGGTGTCGATGTGCTGGTGAACAACGCTTTCGCGTTGCCGTCGATGAAACCGTTGGCCCGCACCGACTTCGACCAGATCACCGCGAGTCTGGACCTGACCGTGCTCGGCACCCTGCGGGTGATCAAGGCGTTCACCGATGCTCTCGCCGAGAGGGACGGGTCGATCGTCAACATCAACTCGATGGTGATCCGTCATTCCGAGCCCCGCTACGGCAGTTACAAGCTGGCGAAGTCGGCGATGCTCGCGATGTCGCAGACCCTGGCCACCGAGCTGGGGGACAAGGGGATTCGGATCAACTCGGTGGCGCCCGGCTACATCTGGGACGACCAGCTGAAGTGGTACTTCGGCGAAGTGGCCAAGAAGTACGGCATCACCCCCGAGCAGGTGTACGAGCAGACGGCGGGCCGCTCCGACCTACATCGCCTACCCGAGCCTGATGAGATTGCCGACGCGGTGGTCTTCCTCGCCTCGCCGATGGCCCGCGCCATCACCGGTCACACCCTCGACGTGAACTGCGGTGAATACCATGACTAGATCGACGCTGACGACCGTGGGTACCGTCGACGACCTCCACGAATCAGCCATGCGGGCGACCGGTCTGGATGATTTCGGCGATGACGGGTACCGCGAGGCGCTGGCGATCCTGCTCACCTCGTACGCCGAAGAGGCCGGGCTCACCGAACTCGGCAGCAAGATGTTCCGGTACTTCCTCAAGGGGGCGCTGGTGGCGCGGCTGCTGAGCGAGGCGTCGTGGAAGGCCAACCCCGGCTACGTCGACGTGCCGATCACCCGGCCGATCTTCGTCACCGGGCTGCCGCGTACCGGGACCACCGCACTGCATCGGCTGCTCACCGCCGATCCCGCCCATCAGGGCCTCGAGATGTGGTTGTGCGACGTCCCGCAGCCGCGTCCGCCGCGCGAGACGTGGTCGGAAAACCCGGTGTTCACACAGATCAACGCGGGCTTCGCCCAACACCACGTGGAGAACCCGGAGTTCCTGGGACTGCACTACATGGATGCGGCCGAAGTCGAGGAATGCTGGCAGTTGTTGCGGCAGAGCATGATGTCGATCTCCTACGAGTCACTGGCGTACCTGCCCACTTATTCGCGCTGGCTCGCCGGCCAGGACTGGACGCCCGCGTACGCCCGACACAAACGCAACCTGCAGCTCATCGGCTCCAACGATCCCGAAAAGCGCTGGGTACTCAAGAATCCCAGCCACCTGTTCGCCTTGGATGCGCTGATGGCCACCTATCCCGATGCTCTGGTGATCCAGACACATCGGGCGCCGGAAACGATCATCGCCTCCATGTGTAGCCTCGCCGAACATGCCACTCCGGGGTGGTCGACGACCTTCGTCGGCGAGCGGATTGGTGCCTCACAGCTCGAACTGTGGTCGCGTGGTCTGCGCGAATTCTCGAGTGCCCGACAGCGATACGACCCCGCACAGTTCGTCGACGTCGAGTTCGACGAACTGCGAGCAGACCCGTTCGGCGTCGTCGACCGCGTGTACGCGGCATTGGGGGCATCGGTGTCCGACGCGGCTCGAGCGGCGATGCGGGTGCTCGACGAGGAGAGCCGTTCGGGGGCGCGAGCACCCCGCCACACCTACCGGCTGGCCGACTACGGTCTCGACGAGGACACCGTGACAACCGCTTTCGCTTCCTGATCGCTCTTATCAGAGTGATCGATCACCGCCGTCAGGCGCCGGTCGGGTGGTTGGGGTCCGCGGGGGTGCAGCAGATCGGCGAGTGCTGTCCGCACGCATTCGGTGAACAACCGGCTGTCGGTGACGGCCGCGGGATCGCAATTCACGCCGAGGAAGACGCCGCCGGCGTAGGACATCAGTCCCACGTTGACCGCGGCCCCCGACTTGGGTGCGAACGGGATGAGCTTGGTGACCTTGGCGCCCGCGGTGTAGACCGGCATCGGTGGGCCGGGGACGTTCGTCGCGGCGACGTCGACCCCCTTCATCAACGAACCCGCGATCGAGGTGGTCAGTGAGGCCGGCAATGAGGCGAGCAACTGGTAGACGATGGTCGAGGCGCGCAGTGCCGGATCGTGTTGGGCCCGCCGCACCACGGGCTCGATCCGTCGGAGCAGACCACTGACGTCGGCCGGCTCGGCCGGCATCACGAAACGTGCGGGTACCCAATGATTCCCGGCTGCCTCGTCGGAGTCGGTCCGCACACTGACCGGCATGTTGACCCGGACTCGGCGCAATTGCTCGCCCAACGCGACGTGATAGTCGCGCAGCGCTGCGGTCACCACCGCCAGGAAACAGGTGTTGAGCGTGGTGTCATGCCGGCGTGCGGCGGACTTGAGGGCATCGAGAGGCACCTCCACCACCGAGAAGTCCACCGACAGTGAGCGATCCGACATCAAGGTGGACAGCGGACGGCCCTGGGGTGCGAGCATCCGAATCGTCGACGCCGCGGTGTCGACGGCCTGTCGGGTCACACCCACGGGGTTGGTGACGGCGGTCCTGCCGGTCGAGAACGCCAGTCGTGCGAGCCGGGCGGCGTCGTAGGCGGCGGCGCGGACCTCGAACCCCACGGCCTGCTCGACCCGATGGATCAGGCTCGACGGTTCGGCGGCCGGCACTGTCGGCATGTCTCCGCGTTCCGGGGCATCGCGGGAGAGGTCGAACAGCGAGGCAGCCATTGCCAGACCACCGATGCCGTCGGTGATGCAGTGGTGGATCTTCACGATCAGCGCGGCCTGATCGCCGACGAGGCCGGTGATGATCGCGGCCTCCCACAGCGGGCGCGCACGATCGAAGTCGGCCTCGCTCATCCGCTCTGCGAAGTCGAGGACCTCGGCGAGCGCCTCGCGTTCGCCTGGTGCGCGTCGCCACCGCAGGTGGAATCCGGCGTCGAAATGCGGGTCGACCTCCCAGCGTGGCGGAGCCAGCGACATCGGATTACCGACGGCCCGCTGACGTAGGCGCGGCTGCAATCGGGTCAGTCGTTCGGTGCGGTCGGTCACCAGCGCGAGATCAGGTGCGCGGTCGAGCATAGCGACCAGCGTGATCGACGACCGCAACAGCGGGTCGTCCTCGATGCCGAACATCACCGCGTCGAATGCGCCCATCCTGGGATCGAGGCCAACCATGTGCGTATTGTGCGACAGGCATCCTCGCCGGTGCCACGGTTTGCGCGAGGTCGGCGATCATCGGCGGGGGATGACACCTAGGGTTGATCACATGTCCGAGAAGTACGAACGCCGTACCGACGACGGGTTCCGCCGACTGATCGCCTTCACCGACGCCGTTGTTGCGATCGCGTTGACGTTGCTCGTCCTGCCGCTCGTCGACATCATCCACGACGTCGCCCAGGACTCGACGGTGGGGCAGGTATTCGACGAGCATTCCGACGAGATCATCGGCTTCTTGATCAGTTTCGTCGTGATCTGGGTGCTGTGGCGCAACCACCACGGCACCTTCGAGTACTTCAAGACCTACGACCGGATGATCTTCAACCTTCATCTGCCGTGGCTGCTGACCATCGTGGTGCTGCCCTTCGTCACCCGCTGATCAGTGGAAACACTCTCAAGGGAGCCAACGTCGTCTATATGGCGGTGCTGTGGCTGTCGATCGCGTCGGTGGTGGTGATGTCGATGTGGGGCCGTCGGCACCGCGAACTGCTCCACTCCGGCGACGACGTCGACGCCTGGCTTGCCCGGCTGCCCGACTTCGGCACCCCGATCCTGCTGACCGTCGCGATCGTGATCACGCTGGTGGTGCCGGGCTCGGGGCTGTACTCACTGCTCCTGTTGTTCGCCGTCGGCCCCGTCAACGCCGTGATCGAACGGTGGGTCGGCCGGGGCCGAACCGCCTGAGCTGCACCGGCCGGCGGGGTCTTCCCGGTCGTCGAGGTGTGACGAGCCGCTAGGCGAGGAGCCTCGAGACGCGGTGCGCATTCCCGGTCGTCGAGGTGTGACGAGCCGCTAGGCGAGGAGCCTCGAGACGCGGTGCGGTGGTGCTGGTTCTCAATCGGGTCACCGACCCGGATCATCCACCGGGTAGTCGTCGAACACGGTCTTCCAGTACTGCTCCGGAAGCTCGACGCCGCGGCGGAGAACGATCGCCAGGCCGGTGGCCATGGCGATACCCAGAAGCCCCAGCCACAGGCCGCCGAGTGCGAGCGCCACGAGCGCGATGGTGTGCAACACCGGCCACCCGTCGAGCAGAAGAAGAATCGGCGCGAACAACAGGCTCACCACGATGTAGGACGACGAGCCGAAGCGGTCGCTGCGCATGATCATCCGCAGCCAACGTGGGACGTCGATGTCGGGCGAGGTGTCGGTGTCGGCGGTCGTGGTCATATCGTGCTCCTCTCGTCGGTTCCATTCCACTGTTCGCGGGGTTGCGTGGTCAATGACCTTGGAGGTCATGGTTGCCACCACCGAGCCGGTACGGACGAGCGAATCAGATCGTGCCGGAAAGATGCTGCGGGACTGGCGGCTTCGCAAGGGGCTCTCACAGCTCGCGCTCTCCTCGCAGGCCGGGATCAGTGCTCGGCATCTGAGTTTCGTCGAGACCGGGCGCTCGGTGCCCAGCACCGAGCTGATCGTTCATCTCGGAGAGCATCTGGAAATACCTCTGCGCGAACGCAATCGGATTCTCCTGGCGGCCGGTCATGCTCCGGTCTACTCCCATCATCGGCCCGACGACCCCGAGCTCGCGGTGGTGCGCAGTGAGCTGTCGCAGATGATCGCCGCTGTCGAGCCGGTGCCCGCGGTCATCTGCGACCGCCATTGGGGGCTGGTCGAAGCCAACGGGACGATCGCAGTGCTGCTCGACGGATGTGCGCCGCACCTGCTCGAACCGCCCGCCAACGTCCTACGGCTGACCCTGCATCCCGACGGTATGGCCCCGCGGATCGCCAACCTCGCGACGATACGGAACCATCTGATCGGTCAGGTGCGTCGGCGTGCGGAGTGGACCGGGGATCGCGTCCTTGCCGATCTCGCCCGCGAACTATCCGCGTACCCAAGCGATTCCGATGAGGAGTCCGAATCCGTGGACGACTCGGTCGTGGTGCCTCTGCGGCTGAGACATCCCGACGGCGAACTGAGTTTCTTCACCATGGCCGCCGCCTTGACCTCGGCTCGCGACGTCACGATCGACGAGTACACCGTCGAGCTGTTCGCGCCGGCCGACGGTCGGACCCGAGAATTCTTGACCGACCACGCGTAGCCGCGCTGTCTCGCTCCCGGCGGCATCTGCCGAACGCAGTACCCGTTTGCGAAGTTTGTGGGTTCTTCTGCCGACTCGGCTTACGCTTGAACCGCAACGGCGCATTCGCCGAATCTCGAGGAGCATCATGGCAGATCCGTGGGAGCAGATCCTCCACCATACCTTTTCCGGGACGCCCGGAGTGATCGCCGACCTGTCGCCGGCACGGCGATATCCCGGTGTTCCACAACAGATCACACTGAATCAGTATCTTCGCGACGGCACCGCGCCGGGCTCCGGGGTGATCGATTTCCGGGGCGGCGGCGTGGTCACCGCTCGGCTTCCGGGTGTGAACCCGTTGCGTGGACTGCGTGTCGAGGTGACCGTCGCCGGTGAGGCACAAGCGGACGGATATCTCGTTGCCGGAGATGGGTTTTCACTGACAGTCGGCTCCGGGTATCTGAACCTGTACCTCCGGGGAACCGGTCCGGTCCCCTCTGATCTTCTGCATGTTGCACCGTTTCGGCCGAGCCCCGACCGCTGGAACACCGTCGGCTTCCTCCATGACGGGGTGTCCTCGGTCTTCATGACCATCGACGGCTCGGTGGTCAATGAAATCGACGGTGTCGGCCTATCCGCCCTGCGGGCGGTGAGCATCGGCAATTCGGCCGCCATGGCGCATCCCTTCGGTGGTCTCATCGACGACGTCGCGATCTGGCGGGCCAATCCGCATCGGATCAACGACGAGTTCCTCGGCCGCCCGATGGATGAGGCAACCAGGCAATGCTGGTTGGAATGGGTTGCGAGAGTTCGGGACTTCGCCCGGACCGACCCGGACTGTGTGTCTCGGGTCCTCGACCTCGTCCGCGCGGCGGTCGACGACATGCTGGCCCGCGGCTCGGCTCACGGAGCCGAGGTCCGCAGGCAATGGCAGGACGTCTCACGGGAGTACCGCGATCTGTGGAGCAACGGCCGCCTCGACGACGTCGCCGAATTGCTCGTCGAGCGTTACCGAGCGCTCGCCGCGCAGGGGCTCGACCCCATGGAGTCGCCGACGTTCGTTGCGCTCCGCGATGATCCGTGCTTCGCGCAGATGGTCGAGAGCATCGGCGCCGCGACGTGCGACCCCGACTTCACCGGTGAGATCAACGGCGTCATCTCCGGTATCGACGCGATCCGCAACCCGACCGGACCGACCTGAGGAAGACACATGATCCGCCAACCCCTCACCGCTGATGCGGTCACGACCAACACCTCGACCTTCACGACGGCGTCGTTCACCGTTCCCGCGGACGCCCGGGTTCTGGTGTTCGTCGCCAGTGCTGCGGCCGGATTGCTTGCCGGAACCCCGAATCCGCCGGCGATCTCCGGGGCCAACCTACTCTTCGAGCAGCTGAACACGGTGACCATCGACGGCGTGGACCGTAGGCGCATCACGGCATTTGCGGCGAGCGCCGCCGCGGCCACCAGGGGTGCCTTGACACTCACCTTCGACGACCAACGTCAGGATCTGTGCGCGTGGTCGGTGATCGCCTACACCGGAGTCGTGGTCACCGGACCCCTTGCCTCGTTCACGGGGTCGGGGACCGGTACCGATCTCTCGATCACGACGCCGGTGACCGGTGATGGCCTGACGGTCGTGGCTGCGGTCACGGTGACCTCCTCGACCCTGGTGAGCCCGCGCGGTGGGGCGACCGAGGTGCACGACGTCACCAACCAACAGCTGGGCAATCGGGCCATCACCCTGGAAACCGAGGATCGCGACTCCGCCGCGTCGTCGATGGCGTGGGGATGGACGGGCAACGCGTCCGCCGCCGGCATCGCAGTCGCACTGCCCGCGGTGACCCCGACCCCGGGACCGAGACCCGGCCCGGCCCCTCTCGCCGAACAGCTGGCGCTGCGGTTCGCCCCGATTCTCCACCTGCACCCGGCCGAGCGTTTCGTGCCCGTCGATGCCAAGCGCTACGTGGAGAACTCGGCGGTGTGGAAGGCGGGATCGCCGTTCGACACCACCAGCACCTGGGGTGGGAATCCCGGGGACCCGTATCCACGGCGGCCGGTGGCCGAGGCCGGTTCGGTGTCGGCGCGGGTCGGCGAACCCGGCGAGTCGATCGGCGGTGCGAAGCTCGGGTCCGTCGGCCCCGACGTGGACACGTTCCTGCAGTTCGCCGGGTGGACCGATGCCGAGGGAACATCGAGTGACACGGTCGACATCGACAGCGTGACGACCTACAGCGACGCCGATGGCATTGCCGCCCGATACCGCGACGAACCGGTACTCGCCGACAGCAGACACTGGTATCACGCCGAGTACATCGAACCCGACACACTGCTCGCGCGTGCCGCCGCCGACCCCCGCGGACTCGACAAGGTTCTCGGCACATACGTGAGTCGTCCCGGTCTGCTGTGTTATCACCTGTTCTTTCCCTATCATTCGGAGTCGGTCGGACAGGATTCCGGAGACTGTGCCGGATCGATCACGGCGCAACAAGCTCTGTCGCATGCCGGCGATTGGCACTGTGTCGCAGTGCTTCTCGATGTACCCAAGAATGAACCCACGAACGCGGTTCCGCGCCTGATCGGTACGACCGTCTCGCGGCTGAGCGCCGACGACGGAGGGGTCGAGCCGCCGGCGTACTCCTCCGATCCGGACGCCGCCGTCACGATGACCGTGCGGTCCTGGCGGCCGACGTCCGGAGCGACCGCGGGACTGCCCAAGCTCGCCGGCGGCCACCCCCGCATCTACGTTGCCGCCGGGACCCATTCGATGTACGTGTCACCGGGCGAGCGGGCGGCGCTGTCACCGAGCGCGGGCACTGCGTTCTGTGGCCGCTTCGACCCGGGCGTACCCATTCCGGAGGATCTCATCCCACATTCCGACGAGAGTCTCGGCGAGGACATGCTCGCCTTCTTGGCGAAACTCCTCGGTGGAGCCGGGATCGGTGGTGCATTCGGCGGGCTCGTCGGTCCGATCGGGTTGGCGGCCGGGCTGATCGCTGCCGGTGCGGAGGGAGTGCTGCCGCACTCCTACGGCCTCGACATCATGGGCTACGGCGACGTCCCCGACACCGACAAGGCACCCGGCGACGAGGAGTCGACCGTGCTCGCGCCGCCCGGGGTCACGGTGTCGGGAACTGCTGATCGGATCGACTGGGCCTCGCGCCGTGACCTCGTCATCGACGGCCGCACATACGACTTCGTCGTCGACCGGACGACTCAGACCTGGTGGCCGTCACCCGCGCGGGAATCGGGTTTTCAGGGACGATGGGGGCAGCGTGTCACCGCCGATGTCGACGCGCTGCGTGCCGGTCCCCGCATGCCCGACATGGTGGACCTGTTTCTCGATGCCCTCACCGACGGCGACAATCGGGACTTGTTCCCCGCGTGACCGGTGTCACGGGCCGACATCGAGCACCGTCGGCACTCAGCCGCGCAACCGCTCCACCATATCGGCGACGACCTCATGCGGTTGGCCGAACAGCTGGGAACTCGATTGTGCACGTTTGAAGTACAGCTGGATGTCGTGTTCCCAGGTGATGCCGATGCCCCCGTGGATCTGGATGGCGTCGCCGGCGACGCTCGCGTAGGCCTCCGAGCAGTGGACGCGGGCGGCCGCCGCGAGTTCCGCGGCGTCGGCCGAACCGGCGGCGAGTGCGTTGACCGCGGCGTGGGATATCGCCCGCGACGTCGCCACGAGCGCGTACATGTCGGCCATCCGGTGTTTGAGTGCCTGGAACGATCCGATGGCGCGGCCGAACTGGTTGCGCTCCTTGCTGTATCCGACGGTCAGGTCCAGAGCACGGGCGGCGCCACCGACCTGCTCCGCCGACATCAGAGCCCAGGCCGCGGTCCGGATCGTGTCGACGGTCCCGGCGCGGGCGGTGATCGTCTCGGCGGGCACGTCGTCGAAAGTGACCGACGCGAGCGGGCGTGTCGGGTCGAGTAGTGGTTGCGGAGTGATCGTCACGCCTTCGGCACGGGCATCGACGTCGTGGACGGTGAGTCCGGCGTCGGTGCCGGCGACGACCAGCAAGTGATCGGCAGATTCCGCGTCGAGAACGTAATGGGCTGTGCCCGAGAGCAGTCCGGCCTCCGCGCGGACACCGGACGACGACCACCCCGACGGTGCCGCCCAACACAGCGCGACGATCGACGTCCCCGCGGCGATCGCGGGCAGCAACCGCGCCGAGGCCGCATCGTCACCGGCGGCCAGCAGCGCGGCGCTCGCGAGCGCCGCCGAGAACACCGGCACCACCGACAGTGCGCCCCCGAGTTCCTCGAGCACCACTGCGGTCTCGACGAAGCTCGCCCCGGCACCACCGAACTCCTCGGGAATCGGCAGTGCCGCGGCACCGATCTCGGTCGACAGCGTCTGCCACAACCCTCGGTCGATGCGTGGTGTTTCCGTCATCGATGCACGCAGCGCGGCGGAACCACCTCGCTGTTTGAGCAACGCGGCGATCGACTCCCGCAGGGCCTCTCGTTCCTCGGTGGAGATGGATTCGCGCACAGTGGGTTCGGTGGTCACAGCGTCTCCAGGATTCGCGCCCGATGCGCGGCGGGGGTACCCCACGCGCCGATCAGGGCGCGGGTCTTGGTCAGATACAGGGAGAGATCGTGCTCGGCGGTGTACCCGATCGCCCCGAGCACCTGCAGAGCATGACGCGACGCCAGGTACGCCGCATCGGCGGCGGCCACCTTCGCCGCGGAGATGTCGCGGCCCACGTCGGTGCCCTCCGGGGCTCCGCCGTCGACGCCGACGGCCGCGCCGTGAATCAGCGGCCGTGCCATCTCCAACGCGATGGCGACATCGGCCAGATGGTGCTTGACGGCCTGGAAGGAGCCGATGGCGCGACCGAACTGCTTGCGCGCCACCGCGTACTCCGACGCGATCGACAGCATCCGATCACCCAGACCGAGCAACTGGGCGCCGGTGGCCAGCGCGCCGAGATCGGCTGCGGCAGTACCGTTCACCTCGGTGGCGACCGGGTCGGACGCGCTGACTTCGGAGACCGTGCGGGCCGGGTCCACCGTGCGGTGGG
>NZ_MVPX01000700.1:0-363 GCF_002043085.1 Gordonia sp. i37
GATATGCATTGCAAAAATAAAGATGCTCGCATCCACTATGCACTTCTCAAACAACACACACCCACAACATCACCGCATCTCCGCGCCCCACCACAGGACACCTCACCAACACGACAACCATTGCAGGCACCAAGACAACACAACGAGTGTGTTCCCTCAGAACCCCGACAGTGTATTAGCAGCACCGCACCAGTCACCCAGCACGATCACCCGCAACCAACCGCACATACGATCAGCCACATGGCGTGTTTGATGTTTCACCCTATGAACACACACCCACCCAACGGACAGACGCCGCCGGCCTGGGAATGTTGCATGCTCCTTAGAAAGGAGGTGATCCAGCCGCACCTTCCGGTACGGCTA
>NZ_MVPX01000701.1:0-533 GCF_002043085.1 Gordonia sp. i37
ACGCTGCCGGATGCACCCACCAACATCACCCCGTGGGCTGCGAGATCGACTGACGATCACAACAAGGAGCTGGCTCTAGAACTGCCTGGACCGGTTATCGGGGACCTGCCAGATGCCGAACGCATTGCGGTGCGTGGTTGGCCGTCCGGGGTGTCCGAGCGCGGCCAACGAGATTACTGATGTAAGAGGAAGTAAGTTCTGGGCGGACACTGTTGTGGGCGGGTGATTGTGGACGACCGGTGCCCACATTCGGGAAGGTAAATTGCATGGCGACAGCGGTATTGCATCAGCGGTTCGAAGTATCTCCGTGTACCACAACGGGGCTGAATTGTTGGCAGAGTTGGCAATCTCTCGGAGGGAAAGAAGCCGCCGCGTGCTGATACCTACTACACCTAACCGCTGGTCGGAGGACGGCCTCCGATAGCAGATGGCGCGAGCTACATCTGACGGTAGCCACGCAAGGTTGTCGATGACAGAGTTTGGGGTTGACCCCGTTTCCCGGACATCTTGATGGCCAGTGTGAGGCTGGCGGG
>NZ_MVPX01000702.1:0-208 GCF_002043085.1 Gordonia sp. i37
GAGTACTTCGGCGCGGTGTCTGAGGCCAACGCCGCCCGCACCGTGTTACGGGCCACCCCCAACCGGCGCGATCTCCTTGATCGGCACACCCTCACTGCGATGCAAACGGCGGATCTCCGCCCACTGCTCCACTGAAATCACCCTCCTAACAAGACGGGGGTCAAAATTCACCCGTCGTCAGGGGGTCAGTTTTCAGGCGCCGTCAACA
>NZ_MVPX01000703.1:0-401 GCF_002043085.1 Gordonia sp. i37
CGCACGCTGGCCAGCGGCCGGCCCAACCACGGGACCGCTGCCGCGGCCCGCCAGAGGGGGTCGTTGGTGGCGGCGTAGGCGTCGGCCGCCGAGTCACGCACGGCCGACGCCTCCCCCGACGACTTCCGCGAATCACCGGACAGCAGTGCCGCTTTCGCGGCCACCGCGTGGTCCTGCGCATCGTGGAGAGCCGACCGCGCCTGCTCGGCGCGGACACCCAGATAGCAGCCCACCGCGACCAGTGCGACCAGCAGGAGCGCACCGCCGAGCCATACCCGCCGCGACGGGCGCAGCCGGGACCGGTGGGAGCGTTGATCGGGTGCCCTCATCTCACCGCCGTGCACCCAGTCGGCCGCCGGGCGTCGAGCCCTCGACGGATGCGGTGGAGTTGGGCTTGCCCA
>NZ_MVPX01000704.1:0-200 GCF_002043085.1 Gordonia sp. i37
GTGGCCGATCACAAGACCACCCGGCTTCGGGAGTTGTTGATCAGCATGGGTTTCGCACCCTCGGTCGCAGGTCGGTATGTGCGGGTTGCTGCCACCGGCGACATCGATCTGTTGTTGGCGCATGCGGCGGATGGGTCCATCTCGTCCGAACACGCCGATGCCATCGTGCGCGGGTTGGCGCACATCGATACCCGATGCCC
>NZ_MVPX01000705.1:0-571 GCF_002043085.1 Gordonia sp. i37
CCTGGCCGCAACCGACACAGTCACCGATCTACACAACCGACCCGCTTAACTGAACGGTATTGCGGTTAGGGCTGGGCCGGCGCCACGAAATTGAACGTGATCGGCGCCGACTCCTTCTCGCCGAGCTTTCCGATGGCCTGATATGAGCCGGCGGGCACCGGGTTACGCGGCTTGTCGCAGCCCGGGTTGCTGGTGGTGCCGGACCACGTGATGGTGTCCTTGACCTGCTGCTGCGGCTGCAACACCTGGTTGTTGACGGTGTTGATCTGCGAGCAGTCGCTGGCGGTCCACAGCGTGCGGGTGCCGTCGAGGGTGCGCACGATCACGTTCTGGGCGGCCTTGCCGACATCGCGCGCACATGCGGACAGTCCCGCATTGGTCACGACGATGGTGAACACCGGCTGGCTACCGGTGGTGTAAGTCGGCTTGTCGGTGTAGAGCACGACGGCGATCGAGTTGTCCGGGCACAGCGGCATGTTCGCGTCGGCAGCCGCAGGATTGCCTCCCGGCGCCGGTGCGGCCGCCGAGCCCGACGGCGACGCGCTCGGGTTGGCACTGCTGTCGGCGGGGG
>NZ_MVPX01000706.1:0-287 GCF_002043085.1 Gordonia sp. i37
CGAAGCGGGAACGCGATGTTGTCATACAAACTCATCGACCCGAACAACGCACCGTCCTGGAACAACACCCCGAACAACTTGCGGATCTCATACAGTTCCTTGGCCGAACACTGGGTGATATCGGTGCCATCGATGATCACCGACCCCTGCTCCGGATGCAACAACCCGATCAACGTCTTCAAGAACACCGACTTACCAGTACCCGACGGACCCAACAGTGCCGACACCTCACCCTCCGGCAAGGTCAACGACACATCACGCCAAATATTCTGCGAACCAAACGACTT
>NZ_MVPX01000707.1:0-239 GCF_002043085.1 Gordonia sp. i37
GGGCCAGATGGCGGTCGGAGAATTCGACGATCTGCCGATCACCTTGGACGGTGACGCGGGTGATCAACCGTTCGGTGGACTGAGCGACCGCGACCAGGTCATCGTTGGACAGCCCGGTCAAATCATCGGTGGCCAACTCGTCCATCAGCGTGTGGGCGAGGGCGATTTTCTGGGTGGTCGACAACCCCGACACGTCGGGTAACGCGGTATCGACCATAATTGTCACCCCCCCGGCGCTA
>NZ_MVPX01000708.1:0-291 GCF_002043085.1 Gordonia sp. i37
CCTGCGGTGAGGGGGATGCGTACCTGTGCGCGATCCGCGATGAGCACTCGCGGCGCGTGCTGGGCTGGCCGCTGGCCGATCACATGCGTACTGAGCTCATCGAGGCCGCCGTGGACGCTGCGGTCACCACGCGCGGCGGGTCGGTGACGGGCACCATCTTGCACTCGGACAGAGGCAGCCAATTCACCAGCCATGACATGGCCCAGGCCTGCACACGCCACGAGTTGCTGCGCTCGATGGGCGAGACCGGCATCTGCTGGGATAACGCCGGCGCAGAGTCGTTGTGGTCGA
>NZ_MVPX01000709.1:0-283 GCF_002043085.1 Gordonia sp. i37
AGGCTAAACGAACCAACCGCAGACGTCATGCGCGATATCATCACCTTGAAAGTAACGGCCGGACGTTCCGTGGGGCACAATGCGCTTTCCCTGTACAACAGGTCGCGCATGCCATCCGCCCAACTCTTCGAAGAGATCAACGCTCGTGGGCACGTAGAACCCGCTACGCTCGGCGAAGCAGTAGCCCAGACACTTCTTGTCGCCACGTATACCGCACCCGATCGCAACTTGTGGTTACCCCCGTTTGCCGGACATCGGTTAAGCGGCTTCGGTAGCCGCCTGG
>NZ_MVPX01000071.1:0-11571 GCF_002043085.1 Gordonia sp. i37
GACGCCAGCCGACCACCGGCAATGGCGCCGAGGTCGTCGGCGGCATCGGTGCCGGCGAGCAGAGTCGGTGCGACGGCCACTGTTTCGGCCAGCGGGCCGGGGACGCCGTGCCGGCCCAAGACCTCGGCGACCACGACCATCTCCACTGCCCCCGCGCCGGCACCGCCGTGTTCGTCGTCGATGAGCAGCCCGAAGACGCCGGTGTCGGCGAGTTGGCCGAAGACGTTGGCGGCCGGCGCCCGGTCACCGGCGGCCCACGCGCGGGCGACGGCGGGACTGTCGGCCTTGGTCAGCAGCGCATCGACACTGGCGGCGAGATCGTTGTGGAAATCGGCGAGCAGGAAGTCCATGTCAGCGATCCCCCCGCGGTAGGCCGAGGAGTCGCTCGGCGATCACATTGCGTTGAATCTCGTTGGTGCCGGCATAGATCGGTCCCGACAGGGAGAACAGGTAACCGTCGAGCCACGCGTCGTCGAGTTCTGCGTCGGCGCCCTGTAGGTCCAGGGCGGTCTCGTGTGCTGCGATGTCCCACTGACTCCAGAACACCTTGTTGATCGACGACTCCAGGCCGAGCTGACCGCCGGCGGCGAGCCGGCTCACGGTCTGATACGTCGACAATTCATAAGCGCGGGAACCGATCCAGGCGTCCGCGACGCCCTTGTCGGTCGCCGCGGTCGGCGGAACACTGTCGCCACATGCCTTCCACAGTTCGACGAGCCGGTCGGTGGTTGCGAGGAACCGTCCGGGCGAGCGCAGCGACAGTCCGCGCTCGTTGGCTGCGGTGCTCATCGCCACCCGCCACCCGTTGTCGACCTCACCGATCACCCCCGATGCCGCGGGATCGGCCGGGTCATCGGGGACGAAAACATCTTCGAGGAACAGTTCCGCGAAACCGGGTTCGCCGTCGAGCTGGGCGATCGGACGCACCGTCACCCCGGCAGTACGCAGGTCGAACATGAAGTAGGTCAAGCCCTTATGGCGTTGCGCGGACTTGTCGGTGCGGAACAAGCCGAATGCGCGATCGGCGAAGGACGACCGCGAACTCCACGTCTTCTGACCGTTGAGCAGCCAACCGCCGTCGGTGCGGGTGGCACTCGAGCGCAATGATGCCAGGTCGCTGCCGGCTTCCGGTTCGCTCCACGCCTGACCCCAGATGTCGTCGGCGCGTGCCATTCGCGGCATGATCCGGGACAGCTGTTCGGGTGTCGCGTGCTCGAACAGGGTGGGCGCCAACAGGAAGATGCCGTTCTGGCTGACCCTTCCGGGTGCGCCGGAGCGGTAGTACTCCTCCTCGAAGATCAGCCAGTGCAGCAGCGGCTCGTCACGACCGCCGTACTCCTCGGGCCAGCTGACCACCGACATCCGGTCGGCCGCCATCGTTCGTTCCCACTCGCGATGTGCCTCGAAGCCCTCGGCGGTGTCCATCGACGGCAACGGCTCCGCGGGAACATGGTCGGCGAGCCAGCTGCGGATCTCCGCCCGAAATGCTTGTGCCGCATCGTCCAACAGATAGTCCACGTCAGGACCCCGACCCGGCGGCGCTCTTCATCGACTTCGCATCCATCCCGCCCAGCGAATCCCCGCCGGAGGATTCGGCATTGGCCGAATGCGCGAAGTGGTGCCAACCGAAGACCGAGTCCATCGCGTTGCGCATGCCCATCTGGTCCTCGCAGATGTTGACCGCCTTCTTCGACAGGAACAGGCCCTGCATCGGCATCTCGACGATCTTCTCCGCGATGCCGTTCACCTTGCCCGCGAGTCCATCTCGTTCGACGACATGATTGACCATGCCCCACTCGGCGGCCTGGGTCGCAGTGAAGCGTTCGCCGGTGAACAGGATCTCCTTGGCCCGGCGGGGCCCGAGGACGTAGGCATGGGCGAAGTACTCGACGCCGGGAATGCCCATGCGGGCGACCGGGTCGGAGAAGAATGCGTCGTCGGAGGCGACGATGAAGTCGCAGACCCACGCCAGCATGAGCCCGCCGGCGATACATGCCCCGTGCACCGCTGCGATCATCGGCTTGGGGATGTCCCGCCACCGGCGACACATCCCCATGTAGACCTCCATCTCACGGGCCAGTCGCTGATCGGCACCCGACTTGTCGGTGTGATCCCAATGCAGGACAGCAGCATTCTCGTAATAGGTGTCGAAATCGCGTTCCGGAGTACCGATGTCGTGGCCGGCCGAGAAGTGCTTACCGTTGGCCCGCAACACGATGACCTTCACCGACGCGTCGTCGACGGCCTTACGGAACGCGGCGTCGAGCGAATAGGTCATCACCGAGTTCTGCGCATTGCGGTACCCGGGTCGGTTGAGGGTCACGTAGGCGACCGCGTCTGCCGGACCGCCGACCTCGTAGGCGACCGGCGAGGTGTCGGGTCCGAGATCGTCGGGGCCCAGGGGTGGTGGGATGACGGCGTCGCTCATGCCACCGAGCGTAACCTAGCAAGTGCTTGGTTGGTAGGGGCGGGCATGGCAGACCGCGACTCCCCGGATCGTCCGCCCTACGGCGTGACGGTGAGATCGCCGCAACCGCCCTCGGAGAGTTCCGCAGCGCATCCACGCGCCGCGTCGACGAGGTGATCGAGTTCGGTGCGATCGACGCGACCGCCCGGGCAGACGACGACCGAGGCGTGGACGCCACCGCCGGCATCGAAGACCGGTGCGCCGATGGTGACCGCGGCGATCGTGTCGTCGCCGAGCTCGTCGGGCAGATAGTCGATGGTGCTGATCTGTTCGAGGAGTTCGTCGACACGCACCCGAACACCCGCGGGCACCTTCAACGAGTCCAGCGTGGCCATCAGGGCGACGTGGTCGTCGGTCATCCGCTCGATCGAGGCGCCTCGTTCGCGGACCGCGTCGAGGACGAGTGTGAGACGGGTGCGCAGCGACGCCGGAGCCGTGGCGATCCACGACGCACGCTCGGCCGGTGGTGCCCAGGCGAGAAATTCGCGGCACACCGGCGGCCGCAACGGCATCCGGGCGTCGCTGGTCAGCCACGCCGCCGAGCCGAGGGTGCGGCCAGGTGGCGCCGACCCCACCACGATGGTGATCTCGTCACCGACCCGCCGTGCCAGGAAGCAGTGCAGGCCCAGCTGTTCGGCAAGGGCGTCGAGGAGCGGACCGGCTCGGCGAGTGAGGTGATCGGCACGGGAGATCGCGACGGCGAGGCCGACGAGGCGACCACCCGTCGAATAGTTGCCGTCGGGAAGGCGCGTGGCCCATCCGCGAGCTGTCAATTCGCCGAGGATCGCGTGTGCCGTGGCGCGGGAGTGCCCGGTTCGGCGGACAATGTCGGCGAGGGACAACGGGCCATCGGCGGTCCCGAGGATCTCGACGATCTCCACGACGCGTGCAGTCGGCGGCGACGGCGGCCGTGTCGCCGAGGAGTTGGGTGGTTGTTGACCTGGCCCGTCTGCAGCGCCTAGCGTGTCCGTCACATAGTCAATACTGAGTGTCGAATATTCGACATGTCAAGGGAGCGCAGAGTGACAGCGTCATCCGCGAGCACGCCCGTACGCGGGCACTACGAGCTGAGTCATCTCGACGCGCTCGAGGCCGAGTCGGTACACATCTTCCGCGAGGTCGCGGCGACCTTCGAGCGGCCGGTATTGCTGTTCTCCGGCGGTAAGGACTCGGTGGTGATGTTCCACCTCGCCCGCCGGGCGTTCTGGCCGGCCCCGATCCCGTTCCCGCTCATGCACGTCGACACCGGGCACAACTTCGACGAGGTCATCGACTACCGCGACCGGGTGGTCGCCGCGACCGGTGTCCGGCTCGTGGTGAGTTCGGTGCAGGACGACATCGACGCCGGTCGTGTCGTCGAGCAGACCGGCCCGGGCGCGAGTCGCAATCGGCTGCAGACCACCGCCTTGCTGCGCGGTATCACCGAGAACGGTTTCGATGCGGTGTTCGGTGGGGCGCGCCGCGACGAGGAGAAGGCTCGGGCCAAGGAGCGCGTCTTCAGTTTCCGGGATGAGTTCGGCACGTGGGACCCTCGTGCCCAGCGGCCCGAGCTGTGGCACCTCTACAACGGCCGCCACCACAAGGGTGAGCACATTCGGGTGTTCCCGCTGAGCAACTGGACCGAACTCGATATCTGGCAGTACATCGCCGAACAGCACATCGAGTTGCCGTCGATCTACTACGCACACGAGCGTCAGGTGATACCGCGCGACGGAATGCTGTTGGCGGACACACGGTTCCTCGAACGACTGCCGGGGGAGCAACCTCACACCGAGCGCGTGCGATTCCGGACGGTGGGCGACGCGACCTGCACGGGCTGCGTACTCAGCGACGCCGACACCGTCGACAAGGTCATCGCGGAGGTGGCGGCGACGCGGGTCACCGAGAGGGGCGCCACCCGTGCCGACGACCGCATCTCCGAAGCGGGGATGGAAGACCGCAAGAAGGAAGGCTACTTCTGATGCCGCATATTCCGACGCCGCAGATTCCGACGCCCCAGATTCCGATGGCTCAGATCGAGATGCCCGGCGCCACAGGAGAACTCCTACGCATCGCGACAGCGGGGTCGGTCGACGACGGGAAATCGACGCTGATCGGTCGTCTGCTCTACGATGCGAAATCGATCTTCGCCGACCAGCTCGAGTCGATCGAACGGACCAGCGCTGAGCGCGGCGACGAGTACGCGAATCTGGCGTTGCTCACCGACGGATTGCGCGCCGAACGCGAACAGGGCATCACCATCGACGTCGCCTACCGCTACTTCTCCACGCCGAGAAGAAAATTCATCATCGCCGACACTCCGGGGCATGTGCAGTACACCCGTAACATGGTCACCGGCGCGTCGACCGCGAACCTCGCGATCATCCTCATCGACGCGCGCAAAGGAGTACTCGAACAGACCCGGCGGCACGCCTTCCTGTCGTCGCTGCTCGGCATCCCGCACCTGACGGTCTGCGTCAACAAGATGGACCTCGTCGACTGGTCCCGAGCGCGTTTCGACGAGATCTGTTCGGAATTCGCCGATTTCGCGGCGAAGCTCAACATCGGTGAGATCACCTTCATCCCGATCTCGGCGCTGCGCGGCGACAACGTCGTCGACGCCTCGGAAGCGATGAACTGGTATCAGGGCCGAACGTTGTTGAGCCATCTGGAGAATGTGCACATCGCCTCCGACCGCAACCTCATCGACGCGCGGATGCCGGTGCAGTACGTGATCCGGCCGCAGCGCAGCGACGGCGCGGATCATCGCGCCTACGCCGGCACGGTGGCCGGCGGGGTCTTCGCCCGTGGCGATGAGATCGTGGTGCTGCCCAGCGGTTTCACCACCACCATCACCGAGATCTGGGGACCCGGCGGGACCAAGGTCGACGAGGCGTTCGCCTCCATGGCGTGCTCGATCGAACTCGCCGACGAGATCGACATCGTCCGCGGTGACATGCTCGCCCGACCGAACAACCGGCCCTACGTGGGCCGCGACATCGACGCGATGGTGTGCTGGTTCTCGGAGGACTCGACGCTGACCGCGCACAGCAGGTTCGCGCTGATGGCCGGAACACGATCCACCCGCACCGAGATCACCGGCCTCGCCTATCGTCTCGACGTCAACACCCTGCACCGGGACGAGGCGGCGACGTCGTTGCGCCTCAACGAGATCGCACGCGTGACACTACGCACGCAGCAGCCCGTCATGTTCGATTCGTATCGGCGCAACCGGGAAACCGGGAGCTTCATCCTCATCGACGAGGCCACCAACAAGACGGTCGGTGCCGGCATGATCACCGCCCCGGTCAGCCACGACAGCCACATCGTCTGGCAGACCACCAAGGTCGGTCGTGAGCATCGGCCCTACGCCGGCGCGACGGTCTGGCTGACCGGGTTGTCGGGGTCCGGAAAGTCGTCACTGGCAATGGAACTCGAGAGAAGATTTGTCGCCGAGGGGCGGCCCGCCTACCTGATGGACGGCGACAACCTGCGGCACGGACTGAACTCCGACCTCGGATTCGGCGACGACGATCGCCGCGAGAACATCCGGCGCACCGCCGAGGTCGCGGCACTGTTCGCCGACTCCGGATCCATCGCGATCGTCTCGCTCATCTCGCCGTTCGGTGACGAGCGCACCCGAGCGCGGGAGATCCATGCCGAACGCGGGCTGCCGTTCTTCGAGATCTTCGTCGACACCCCCCTCGACGAATGCGAGCGGCGTGATCCGAAAGGGTTGTACGCCAAGGCCCGACGTGGTGAGATCAGCCAATTCACCGGCATCGACTCGCCGTACGAACGCCCCGAGCACGCCGACCTCGTCGTGACCCCCGCCGACGGTTCCCCGTCGGAGGCCGCCGACGCGGTCCTGCGTAATCTGGGCCTGTAGTGCCCCGAGGCGTGGCCTGCGGAAGTCGCGGGCCGATCGGGGAATCGAGCATGGGAGACGAGGATGGACGATCGCGCACTCGCCGGTGAGTTGGCCACGGCCGCAGGACATCTGCTGCTGGACATCCGCGCGAACAGTGGCCTGACGGGCAAGGACCTCGGTAAGGAGGGGGACCTGCGCTCCAACGACCTGCTGATGCGCCGCCTCGCCGAGGAACGGCCCGACGACGCGGTGCTCTCGGAGGAGTCCGCCGACGACAAGTCACGATTGGGTGCGCAGCGCGTGTGGATCGTCGACCCGGTCGACGGCACACGCGAATACGGTTTGGACGGACACACCGATTGGGCCGTCCACGTGGCGCTGTGGTCGGCCGACGGTGGCGGCACACTGATCGCGGGGGCCGTGGCACTGCCAGCGTTGGCGGTCACCTACGTCGACGACGACCTCCCGATCACGCCCACCGACGGGCTGGCGAGTACCCCGAAGGGCGAGCTGCCGCGGGTGGTGGTGAGTGGTTCACGGCCCCCGGCGTTCTCGCAGCCGGTGGCCGACGCGATCGGCGGCGAGGTGTTGTCGATGGGATCGGCAGGCGCCAAGGCGATGGCCGTGGTGCGCGGTGAGGCCGATGCCTACGTGCACGCCGGTGGCCAGTACGAGTGGGATTCGGCGGCGCCGGTCGCCGTGGCACAGGCAAAAGGCTTGTGGTGCGGCCGGATCGACGGCTCGCCGCTGGTCTACAACCGCGACGACACATACTTGCCCGACTTGGTGATCTGCCGACCGGAGCTCACCGAACGGATCATCGCGGTGACGTCTGCGAGTTGAGAACCCCCGTGGGTTGAGCCTCCGGTCAGTTCGGTAAACGGCCGGCGACGAGGTCGGCGATGAGCGCATCGGGGTAGCCGGGACACACGCTGTTGTAGATGTCGATGGCCACCCCGAGTCGGGTGTTGTCGGCGGTGGCGCCGTTGGCGCGCAACACCGCCGCCTGCGTCGAGCGATCCAGTGTCACGAACTGGCTGCAGGTCATCGTCGTCGCGTTCGGTGGCGCGGGCACGTCGCTGATCGGTGCGTCGGTGCTCGAATCGGGTTCGGTCGAATCCGGTTCTGTCGCATCGGGAGCTGGGGAGTCGGGAGCTGGGGAGTTGGTGGTGGCGTCGGGATCGGTGGTCGTCGTGGAGATCGAGGCGCCCGACGGGTCGGCCACCGGGTCGCCGCTGACGGTGCACGCGGGCACCGCTGCGAACACCACCGCGGCGAGCGCGATGATGGCCACCCGGATTCGGCGTGTGCTCGTGGGTGATTCGGTACGCATGGGTGACTCCGTGTTCATGCGAGAGTTCTTGCCGGTGCCAGGCCCGACAGCACCGAGTTCAGCGCGGCACGCAGGTCGGCGACCTCGATGCGCATCAGTTCGTCGTGGGTGAGGTTCTCCAGATCGCCGCCCGCCGACAGGCGCACCTCACGTTCCTCTTCGGCGGCCTCGATGATGTTGCGGATGAACCGGCCGTTGCCGGCGAGGTCGGTGGCTCGCTGGGTTCCACCGGGGCCTTGGCGCACATCGTGATACAGCGGTGTGCATGCCTGCTCGAGTTCGGCCATCGCCTCTGCCGTGAGGATCGAATCCCGTTGCGCGGCCAGGAACTCGCCGATGCGGGCAAGCTCGCCCGGCGTGTAGGACTCGAAGCGGACGCGGCGGGCGAAGCGCGAACCCAGCCCTTCGTTGGCGGCGAGGAAGCGGTCGATCTCGGCGTCGTAGCCGGCGATGATGACCACCAACCGGTCGCGGTCGTCCTCCATTCGCGCGAGCAGGGTGTCGACGGCTTCCCGACCGAAGGCGTCGCCCCCGGAAAGGCCTTGCTGGATCAGAGTGTACGCCTCGTCGATGAACAGCACACCGTCCATCGCGGAGTCGATCAGCGTTGATGTCTTGATCGCGGTGGAGCCGAGGTGCTCGCCGACCAGATCTCGTCGGGTCGCCTCGATCACCTTGTCGGACTTGATGAATCCGAGTCCGCAGTACAGCGTGGCGATCACCCGGGCGATCGTCGTCTTACCGGTACCGGGTGGTCCGGTGAAGGCCAGATGCAGACTGCGCGCCGACGTCGACAGCCCGCGATCGGCCCGGATCCGTGCCAGTGTCGCCGCCGACTTCAGTTTGGCCACTTGCTCTTTGACCGACTCCAGACCTATCTGTGCGTCGAGATCCCGTTGCGCCCGGGCGACGAGGTCGTCGCCGTCGACCGAGGCCGGGTCCGCGGCGTCGGTGCCGGGTGTCGACGCCGGGTCCCACATGTCGGCCCGTGCCGCGATCTCCTCGGCGCTCGTCACGGTCAGCCGCAGAGTCTGGCTGCGCATCGCGTCGGCGGCCGCGGTGAACGCCGGATCCCGGGAGAATGCCTGCTCGAATGCCGCGCGGGCCTGATCCTCCTGACCGGTTTCCCGCAAGGCGAGCCCGAGAGCGAACAGCGCCCGGGTCGCGCAGGAGGGGATCGGGCCGTCGATGGCCCGCTGCAGCCGGCGCAGCCCCTCGGTGAACATGCCCAGCTGCACGCACGCGCTGCCGCACATGTAGTCGGCGGCGCTGCCCAGATACTCGTCGGCCCAGGAGTCGGTTCGCCCCAGTGCGGTCAGGACATCGGGCCAGCGCTGCGCCGAGAAGTGCAGCACGCCCGTCATGAACTCGGCGATCGGTGCGTCGCCGGTGATCTGTGACAGGACCTCGGCGGCCCCGGCGAGATCGTGTCCACGGATGAGGGTGGCGGCGTACGCGGCGACGGCGTGGTCGGCATCGACGAGTGGATAGTCGATGAACATCCCGGTGTACCAGCGGCCGACGAGCAGTCCCGGCGGCAGCCCGAGCCGACGCTGTTCGCGACCGATCGCATCGCGGTGGCGATACACCGCGAGCAGCGCCTCGTTGACCGCGTCGCCCGTACCGACGGCCGCCGGTCCGCACGCGAGCCGGCCGATCCAGGCGTCGGCCATGCCCGGGTCCCACTCGCTGGCGCGGGTGAAGGCGAGAGCCGCCTGCTGCGGATTGTCCACCGGATCGGTGCCCTCGACCGCAATACCCATCGACAGCACGCCGAGTTCGAACAGTTGTCGTGCCCTGCCGACGTCGACCATCGAGAACTCCCCCCGTTTCGGACCCTGCGAGGAGCCTAATCGGTGGCGCGCGTCACGGGGAGATGATGTGCACCGATACCCACGTGCGCTGTGGATTGTGTGGACTCACGAGGCTCCGGTGGCCACGTCTATCATGGCCGGGTGAGCGATCAGACTCATGTGGACACCGTCTCCGCAGCCGCCCAGTCCCCCGATCATCCTCAGCCCTACCGTGAACTCGGTCTCAAGGACGACGAGTACGACCGCATCCGCGAGATCCTCGGACGCCGACCCACCGATGCCGAGCTGGCGATGTACTCGGTGATGTGGTCCGAGCACTGCTCGTACAAGTCCTCGAAGGTGCATCTGCGGTACTTCGGGGAGACCACCACCGACGAGATGCGGGCGGGGATGCTCGCCGGGATCGGTGAGAACGCCGGCGTCGTCGACGTCGGCGACGGCTGGGCGGTGACCTTCAAGGTCGAATCGCACAATCACCCGAGTTACGTCGAGCCGTACCAGGGTGCGGCGACCGGCGTCGGCGGCATCGTGCGCGACATCATGGCCATGGGTGCGCGGCCGATCGCCGTGATGGATCAACTGCGCTTCGGTCCTGCCGACGCCCCCGACACCCGGCGCGTTGTCGACGGCGTGGTGCGCGGGGTCGGTGGCTACGGCAATTCGTTGGGCCTGCCGAACGTCGGCGGCGAGACCGTCTTCGATCCCAGCTACGCCGGCAACCCGCTCGTCAACGCGCTGTGTGCGGGTGTGCTGCGCACCGAGGATCTGCACCTGGCGTTCGCCAGCGGCGCGGGCAACAAGATCATCTTGTTCGGAGCGCGGACCGGGCTCGACGGCATCGGCGGTGTGTCGGTGCTGGCGTCGGAGACCTTCGACGATTCGGGGGAGGCCGGTCCGAACCGCAAGAAGCTCCCGAGCGTCCAGGTCGGTGACCCGTTCACCGAGAAGGTGCTCATCGAATGCTGCCTCGAGCTCTACCACGCGGGACTGGTGGTGGGTATCCAGGATCTCGGCGGCGCCGGATTGTCGTGTGCCACCTCGGAATTGGCTGCCGCCGGTGACGGCGGCATGCGGATCGAGCTGGAGAAGGTACCCATGCGTGCGGTCGGTATGACACCGGCCGAGGTGCTCTCGAGCGAATCCCAGGAACGCATGTGCGCGGTGGTCACGCCGGAGAACGTGGAGGCATTCCTGGCGGTGTGCCGCAAGTGGGACGTGCTGGCCACGGTCATCGGGGAGGTCACCGACGGCGATCATCTGGAGATCACTTGGAACGGTGAGACCGTCGTCGACGTACCGCCGCGCACGGTGGCCCACGAGGGGCCGGTCTACGAGCGGCCCCTCGCCCGACCGGAGTGGCAGGACGAGGTCATCGCCTCGAGCACGGCGTCGCTGGCGCGGCCCTCGACGTCCGGCGAACTGCGCTCGACGTTGTTGACGATGCTGGCCTCGCCGGCGCTGTGCAGCCGCAAGTTCATCACCGAGCAGTACGACCGGTACGTGCGCGGCAACACGGTGCTCGCCGAGAACGCCGACTCCGGAATGATCCGCATCGACGAACGCACCGGCCGCGGGATCGCGCTGGCCACCGACGCGTCGGGCCGCTACACCTATCTCGACCCGTACCGCGGAGCGCAACTCGCCCTCGCCGAGGCCTATCGCAACGTCGCCGCATCCGGTGCCACACCGAAGGCCGTCACCAACTGCCTCAACTTCGGGTCACCCGAGGACCCGGCGGTGATGTGGCAGTTCCAGCAGGCGGTTCGCGGTCTCGCCGACGGGTGCGCGCAGCTCGGTATCCCGGTGACCGGCGGCAACGTCAGCTTCTACAACCAGACCGGCGCGACGGCGATCCTGCCGACACCGGTGGTCGGTGTGCTCGGCGTGATCGACGACGTCCGGCGCCGCATCCCCACCGGATTCGGCACCGAGCCCGGCGAGACACTCATCCTGCTCGGGCAGACGCGTGACGAGTTCGACGGCTCGATCTGGGCGCAGGTCGCCCACGATCACCTCGGCGGCGTGGCACCGGAGGTCGATCTCGACCACGAGAAGCTGCTCGGCGACATCCTCACCGCCGCATCGCGCGACGGCCTGGTCTCCGCCG
>NZ_MVPX01000710.1:0-264 GCF_002043085.1 Gordonia sp. i37
GCGAGATCGACTGATCAACCACAAGAAGGAACGGCTCTACAACAGACCGGACCGACTATCGGGGACCTACCAGAGACAGCGATCACCGTCGCGCCGGCACCGTAACCCTCGCCACATTCCGCGATATGGACCGTTGACCTGGTCTTTCACCGAGGTGGTTGACGGCATCGGCAACGAGTCACACTCTTGAATCATCGTGACTCACATCACTTGGGATGCTGGTCGCGCACTGCGAAGTAGGAGAACATCGTGAACGAAATCATC
>NZ_MVPX01000711.1:0-378 GCF_002043085.1 Gordonia sp. i37
GGGCGGAGCCACACCGGGCACAAGGTGAAAGACGCTATCAAGGAGGTCGCCGAGGCCGTTGCTGCCGAACGTCGCGGTTTGAGCACCAGGACGAAAGTCGTCGCTGCGGCAGCAGGATTGGCGCTCCTGGCTGCGGGCCCGATAGGCATCGCGATGGCAGGTGCTGCAGGCGCCGCGGGTGCCGCGGCAATAACCAGCGGCTTGGCAGCATTCGGCCCGGGTGGCATGGTCGGAGGGTTGGCGACCCTGGGGAGTCTCGCGTCCACAGGTGCCATGGTGACGACCGTGGCCGCGACCGCGCGCGGCGGGGTGCAACCACTGCTCGTCGATCCGACGAGCGTGGCGATTCAGGTCGCGATAGCTCATGCGTTGAACACG
>NZ_MVPX01000712.1:0-348 GCF_002043085.1 Gordonia sp. i37
TTGCAACCACTGCTCGTCGATCCGACGAGCGTGGCGATTCAGGTCGCGATAGCTCATGCGTTGAACACGATCAACGAGCCGTACGATCATGATCTCTGGTATCGACTCACCGCTGCAGAGTCCGAAATCGGAGCGGAGCTGAACAGATTGACCCCGTTTAGCGACGAGAAGGCCCCCTCGCTCATCCGACTGGGAGCTGCTTTGAAGACAATCTCCGACTTGATGGACTTCATGCTCCAGCACAACCTGACTCCCCCCGGGCTGCCTTCCCCCGCGAATACTTAGCCTCGATCCACCGATTTGCTTGTGATCGGTCGGTGAGGGATAAACGAAATGCCCTGTCTGAGG
>NZ_MVPX01000713.1:0-366 GCF_002043085.1 Gordonia sp. i37
TAGGGCGTGTCTGAGAATAGATGCACGAGTCAGCTGAGACCCTGGGGACATGTCCCGGTTCCAGATGCTCTCTGACACCCAATGGGAGTTGATCGCCCCGATGCTCCCGACCCGGACCGGCCGCGCCGGCAGGCCGTTCGCCGACGCCCGCACCATGGTGGAGGCGATCATCTACCGGTACCGGTGCGGAATCGCTTGGAGGGATCTGCCCGAGGTCTACGGGCCCTGGCAGACCGTGTGGACCTGGCATCGGCGCTTGGCTGAAGAGGGCACATGGGACACGGTGCTGGCCACGCTGACCGCCGCCGCTGACGCCGAAGGCCTGATCGATTGGTCGGTCTCGGTGGACTCCACGATCGCCCGCGC
>NZ_MVPX01000714.1:0-260 GCF_002043085.1 Gordonia sp. i37
CCTCGGCGACCATCGAGGTGTCGAGCCCGTTGCCCTCGTCGGCGATCGCGAGAACGGCGAGGGGGGCGTCGTCGAGATGCTCCACACGACGCCGGTACGCCGTCCGCGCGAGCAGAGCAGCATGATCGACGGGATCAGTGGGTCGTGAATCATGTTGTGCTGCAGCGATATCGGACGCAAGCGTCACGAGGATTTCGTCGATGAGGCCCGGTGCACCCGCACACGCGCGTCGGATGTGGGAGGCCTGTGTCGGATCGAGG
>NZ_MVPX01000715.1:0-424 GCF_002043085.1 Gordonia sp. i37
ATGACTCGTTGATCACTACGCGTGAGTCCACGCCGATCCGAAGTCCACCACTCCACGGGGCACTATCCCGCCAGCGTGGCGGAACCACCGTGTACCCACCGGCACCGACACACCGACAGCGATCGATGCCTGCGCCGTGCTCACCCCCGTCGCGACCACCCGCCAAAACTCACGTTGCACCTGCCGCGACGGCTCCGGCCGCCCCGGCGATCGCATCGCCGGCCGAAGTGCACGATCAGCACGCCACTGTCGACGAACACCTACCGGCACATCGCTGGTCTTCCTGCTCCAGTCCGCTGTAACCACGCCGCACACCTCCGAGAATCAGGGTGTTGCGACGACCAGTTGAATCCGCCCGTCGACCCACGATCGGTGTGGAAAATCAGCTTCTGCGCATCGTCATCACGCCATATCGCCTGCATAC
>NZ_MVPX01000716.1:0-375 GCF_002043085.1 Gordonia sp. i37
ACATGCGCACCCTCAATCCGGAGGGGGCACTCACAACCTGAGCTCTCCGGAAAAGCCGGGGTGGATCATTTAGATGAGCATCACTGGGGAATTTCGATGAGCGCCGTCATGGTGGCAAACCGCAACTCCCACAGCCCACGCGCCGCCGGCGGCGCGACACGAGCACCCCGCTTCGCTGCGCTCAGAAGCTCGGCGCGGGGACCGCCCCGCCATCACCACTGGTGGCCGCACCAATAAACGAGCCAGCTGCGGATCGGCATACACCTCCGCAGTGTTCCACGCCTCGATCGTCTGCGCCGAAGGAGCCGGATTATCCAACGAGACACCCAGCTGCAACGCATCGGCCCGGCGATGGCGTCGTCGCGGCTGGGGGGG
>NZ_MVPX01000717.1:0-215 GCF_002043085.1 Gordonia sp. i37
GCGGCCTTGACCAGCGCGGGCACGAACCCGCCGTCACCGGTGAGCTCGACGCCGCCCGCGTCGATCTGCGCGAATAGGGAATCAAGCTGCCCTGAGGCTTTCAGCTGCTCGACCAGGTCCTGGCCCGAGGGCTCGCCTGGGTTCTTCTCGTCGATCATGGTCATGATTCTTACCGTTCCTCTCGGTACGGCTTACACAGACCATCTGACACGCCC
>NZ_MVPX01000718.1:0-1866 GCF_002043085.1 Gordonia sp. i37
AGTGACATCCTTCCAGCAGGGCCCATAGCCCCACTATCTCGGGTGTCCACTCAAACTGGGGAACCTCATTCTTGTAGGTGGCGTAATTGTCCATCACCAAGTGCAGTTCCTGGTCGCCGTAGGCGCGGTCGATCTGGCGGAGGAACGACAACAACTCCTGGTGGCGGTGGCGCGGCTTGACTGCCGCGGTCACCTGCCCGGTCGCGATCTCCAGCGCGGCGAACAACGTCGTCGTGCCGTGACGTTTGTAGTCGTGGGTTCGGCGTTCGATCTGTCCCGGCTGCATCGGCAGCATCGGCGCCGTGCGGTCGAGAGCCTGGATTTGGCTTTTCTCGTCCACACACAACACGATCGCGTTCTCCGGTGGTGCCAGATACAAGCCCACGACATCGGTGACTTTGGCGACCAACTCCGGATCGGTGGAGAACTTGAAGGTTCCCGAGCGCCACGGCTGCACGCCATACTCGCGCCACGCACGCGCGACTGTGGCGTTGCCGATCCCGAGATGGCTGGCCAACAAACGTGACGACCAGTGCGTCACCCCGTACTTCTTCGGCGGCGGCATCAACGTCGCCGAGATGACCTCCGCGTGATCGAGATGCCTTGGCCGGCCAGGTCGTTCAGCATCAACCAGCCCATCAAGGCCGCCATGGAGATACCGGGAACGCCACTTCAATACGGTAGGCACCGACACCACCACGACCTCGCTGATCCGCGAGTTGGCCATCCCGTCAGCAGCAAAGGTCACGATCCGCGCCCGACGCACCAGTCCCGCAGGCGTCGACGTCGACCTGAATAGTCGATCAAGTTTCTCCGCATCGCCATCACGCAATCCCAGGGCCGGGGCAGCAGAATTCGCCATAACCGATTATCACAAATCGCAAACCATAAACCAACTAACGACACGCGACACTATCGCCTACGTAAGTGTTATCGCTAGTTCCTCTTCCACGAAGGGCAAGGGCGACTACTGCGACCCGATCTACACCAGCGCCGCCGAACGCGAGCAAGACTTCACAACCGCAGCTCTGGGCATTGCTATCCCCAGCACGATCATGCTGGCTGTCGGCGCGGTGGTCCTCGTGTCGCTGGCCCGCCACTGGCAGGGGATTGGTCGATGGCGAACGGCACGAGGGGCATTCGCCGTTCTCGCGACACTTGTGACAATGACTGGCTACATCTACCTACTTAACGCCGCGGACTTCACAGCCACCTGTCAGTAGGCGCCCTGCCGGCGGGCGCGTCACCGCCTGCCGCGCAGCCTGATTCACGGCGTCGCGGTGTGTGCGGCGGTATCGGCGTTTCGGCCTTCCTCATCGTCCTCATCGCGATCGCCGGAACACTCCTCATCGGATGGCTCCTGCGCCACCACCGCTGTCGTGAGAACGGTGTAAGTGGCCATACCGCCCTCGGTGTGTCGGGGGCAGGAAGGTCGCATCATGACCGACACTCTGGTGACTGTGGAGCCATCTGATGAACACGATGACGGGATCGTCGAGGTGCCTGCGGACCGCAGCGTCGATGAACTCGAGATAGCCCCCCGTGCCCGGCGGCGTAGGGCTGATACTTTTGCCGCCTCGTTCAGGCCAACAGGGAGCGCCCTAGTGCGTAAGCTTTCCGCAGGTCGTCTCCGCGGTAGCGATGGACGGCGAGCGCTTCCACTACTTCGCTACCGTTGACCGCGACCGAGGCGACCCCGCTGCGGAACAGCGGAATGTCGGTGTAGGAGTCGCCATAGGCGACGACGTGACCAGTGTCGATACCGGTCTCGTGCGCATAGCGCTGCACGATGGCAACCTTGTCGACGTCCTCGAGGATCAGTGTGTCGTCGAAGGACCCGCCGATCGGGTTGTGGCTGGGGGGGGG
>NZ_MVPX01000719.1:0-1620 GCF_002043085.1 Gordonia sp. i37
CGGCCGGCGATGTCGTCGAATACCGTGCGCAGGTGTCCGATCCATGGCGCCGCCGTGAACACTGTGTCGATCTCGGTGTCAGTCAGGCCCTGCCATAGGGGGTGGGTGCGGCGGTGGAACTCGACGTTACTCAGCTCCCCTGCCGCCGAGAGCTTTTCGAGCACGTCGAGCTGTTCGCTGACACGCGTGTGCCGGGCGAGCTCAATCGAGGCGCTGGTGCCGCGCAGGAGTGTGCCGTCCATGTCGAACACGTGCAGCACACTCATCGTGACACCGCCTGCGACCCGAGAATCTCGGCCAACAGGTCCAGTGCGCCGCGCACCGCGGCGAGCTTCACCTGCACCCGGTCGCCGCTGAACACCTCGCGGCGGCTGCCCGCGTGACGATCCCGGTGATAGCTGGCGAGGTACACCGTGCCCACCGGGTCGGCGTCGGTTCCGCCGGTCGGTCCCGCGTACCCGGTGACGGCTACCCCGACCGTCGCGCCGGTGTAGTTTCCCAGGCCGGCAGCCAGCGCGGAGGTGACCGGTGCGCTCACCGCCCCGTGCTGGGCGGCGATCACCGGGTCGACGCCGAGTCCGGTCGTCTTGGCCTGCGCGTGATAGAGGACAAAGCCACGCTCGTAGACGCTCGACACCCCGGGCACCTCGGTGAGCGCGGCGGCGATCAGACCGCCGGTGACGGTCTCTGCGGTGGCCAATCGGACTCCGGCATCGCGGGCGGCGGCGACCACTTCGGTGGCCGACTGGTGAATGTCGGGCGGGAAGAGCGAGTCGGTCATCGGATTCCTCCAGCGGTGGTGACGACGGTGTCCAGTTCGGCAGCTAACCGAGCGGCAGCGGCGGCGGGGTCGTCGGCGGCGATCACCGCCCGCCCGACGATCGGGAACAGGCCCGCGACGCGGGGCACCACGGGCGCCAACCTGCGCAGTTCGTCGCCGCCGGCACCGATGCCGGGGACGAACAGCCGAGGACGCACCCCGACCGCCGCGGCACGCGCGACAACCTGCTCGGCCCTATCGCCCACGGGCGCGATCAGTTGCGTCTCACCGTGTTCGAGCGCGATGTCGGTGATGTGGTCGAGGACGTCATCGGCGATCCAGCCGCCACCGGCAGCTGTGTAGTCGGCCACGGGCAACTGCCCGCCGATGAGCGCCGCCACACCGGTGCGCTGCAACGCGGTCAGAAATCGGGCCGCGGTGGTCGGGCCCGCGAGCGGAAACACGATCGCCGCGGACACCCCGTGAGCGGCCAGTGTGCGGGCGAACACATCGGCGTTGCTGGGGATGTCGAGCCCGGCCTTCTGGTGGTCGTAGACCACAGGGAGATCGGTGAGGTCACCGACCAACCGCAGCGCGGCGGGCAGCCCCAGCTCCAGCACCGTGCTTGGACCGAGTTTATAGCCGACGACGCCGTCGACATCAGCGGTGGCCGCGACGATGTCGCGTACCTGCTCGGCGGTGGGCAGGTCGAGTGCGGGGATAAGGCCGTGTCCGCGGTCGATCCAGTTCGTGGGTGAATAGTGCATGGGGGCAAGGCTGTTCATGATGGGTGGCTCCTGAGTGCGGAGGGGGCGCGGTGCGGGTGTTGTGCTGACGCTCCGACCGGCGGCGGGGGGGCC
>NZ_MVPX01000072.1:0-6350 GCF_002043085.1 Gordonia sp. i37
GCCGACCCGTTCGTCTGGCTGTTCTCCGAATCGACCGGTCGGGTATTGGTGGCGGTGCCGCGCACCGAGGAGTCGCGTTTCGTCGCGATGCTCGACGCCCGCGGCATGCCGTGGACCCGCATCGGCGTCGTCGATCAGGGCAGCGATTCGGTGAGTGTGCAGGACCAGTTCGAGGTCACCCTCGAGGAACTGCGCACCGCCTACGAGGGAACACTGCCGGCGTTGTTCGGCTGAGCGGGAGCGGGCCGAAATATCCGGGAGCAGGCCGAAATATCACCGTATGCTCGGGTGATGACCACTCCGCAGGATGGCTCGGGATCGCAGCCGTATGGCCATCAGTCGCAGCCGTATGGCCAACAGTCGCAGCCGTATGGCCAACAGTCCAACCCGGGGGCGACGCCGGGACCGTCTCCGTGGGACCAGAAGACGGTGTACGGCGGCGCCGGTCAGTCGCCTGCGGCCGGATCGCCCGCATACGGTCAGCCTGGTGCCGAGTATGGCCAGCCCGGTTATGGGCAGCAGCCGACCTATGGGCAGCAGCCGATCTATGGGCAACCCGCATATGGCCAGCAACCCGCATATGGCCAGCAACCGGTGTGGGGGCAACCCGCAGGAGCCAATGTTCCCTATCCCCAGAACCCGTACGGCGATCCGTACACGCCGAAGCCCTCGGGTGGCACCGCTATCACCGCGACAGTTCTCAGCTTCCTCGGAGGCGTCTCGGCGATCGTCGGGCTCATCGTTTCGATCGGCGTGCTGGTCGCGATCTCGGCTCTGGCGACCGAGGTGGATCGGATTCCGGGGTGGTACAACGCCGTCCTCGTGATGCAGATGATCGTCGATGTGGTGCTCGCCGTGCTGTTGATCTGGGGTGGCGTCTCGGTGTTGCGGCACAAGATGATCGGCCGAATTCTCGTCGCCTCGGGATGTGGCGTGTCGATCGTGTTCGGCATCGTCGGGGCGATCGCGGGCCTGGCCGTCGAGTCGGCGTTGAGTCACAACGGCGTCAGCAATGGCTTCGGAAGCGGCATTTTCAGCTTCGTCGGTCTCGTCTTCCCGATCGCCACGGCGATCCTCGTGATGCTGCCGTCCACCGCGGAGTGGATCAAGGCCGGCTGACGCCCGAACCTTCTGTCGCCGAACCGAACCGTCGGGCCACGCCCTGTGGGTCGTCGGTGGTGATCTGGTCGGTGTGCAACTCGAGAGCGCGGTCGATGTCGGGGTCGTCGGCCCGGCCGAAGGTATAGATGTCGATCTCGCGTCCGGTGGCGTGGAACGCTGCGACGAGGTCGGTGCCCCGATCAGCGACGGTCAGTGCCAGGCGTCGGTCGAGATAGATCACCTCGGCCCGAGGGGAGGCGGCGACCGCGTGGTCGACGAAACGCCGATAGGTGCGCCACCTCAGCACCCGGTCGACCGCCCCGTGGTGACAGGGGTCGTACCCCACACGCAGGCGCGGGACCGCGTCGGTGAGGATGCGTACCGCCTCGGCATCGCCGCACGAGAGAATCGCGTGTTCCGCGAACGGTGCCACCGCCTCGACGAAGGCCCGCACGGTCGGCTCGTCGAGGTCGTCGGCGGACTGCTTGAGATCCAACTGCAGCAGCGCATTCGGGTGAATGTCGGTGAGTAGACCGCCCAGGTCGCCGAGCAGCGTCACCGGTTCGTCGATCCGATGACCGTCGTTGTCGCGCAGGGACAACGATCGAAGGTAGTCGGCTGGGGCTGCGCCGACGTCGCCGGCGCCCGTCGTCGCCCCGGCCAGATCGCGGTCGTGCAGGATCGCGAAGCCGCACGACGCGGACGAGCCCGGCCCGTGGATGACGAGGTCGACCTCCACGCTCGCCCCGACTGCCATCCCCTCGACGATTCTGCTGCGCGTGAAGGGCGGGTCCTCGGCGCGTTTGCGTGCGCGATGCCATTTCAGTCGGGTTCGGTGGCCGTCGGATGTCACGGCGATCGGTTCAGCGGTACTCATCGTCGGCGCACTCTACCGTCGGCAGTTGGCCAAAACGTGTCCGATAAAGTGAAACGTGTTCTAGTTTTGGCTGATGACGTTACGAGTGGTGGAGTGGTCGACCGGAACCGTCGGCCGACATGCGATTGCCGGGATCGACGCCCATCCCGGCCTCGAACTGGTCGGGGTGTGGGTCTCGGACCCGGCGAAGGTGGGCAAGGACGCGGGCGAACTCGCGGGTCTCGGCCGCGACCTCGGTGTACTCGCGACCGACGACCGGGCCGCACTTCTCGCGCTGGCCCCCGATGCCATCGTGCACACCGCGATGACCGATGACCGCATCTTCGAGGCGATCGACGATCTCATCTCCTTCGTCGAGGCGGGCGTCAACGTGGTCTCGAGCGGGCCGGTCGTGCTGCAATTCCCCCAGGGCATTCTCGATCAGAAGCTCCTCGATCGCATCGCGGCCGCAGGCTTGGCGGGTGGGGCCAGCCTGCACGTCAACGGTATCGATCCGGGATTTGCGAATGATGTTCTGGCGCTGTCGATGACGAGTCTCTCGCAGCGGATCGACGAGGTACGGTGCCTCGAGATCGCCGACTACTCGACGTACTACCAACCTGTGGTCATGCGTGACATCTTCGGTTTCGGGCAGCCGATGGATGCGACACCGCTGCTCCTGCTGCCGGGTGTGCTCGCGATGGGGTGGGGCAGTGTCGTCCGCCAGCTCGCCGCCGGGCTCGGACTCACGCTCGACGAGCCGCTGATCGAACGGCATGAGCGCGTCGCGGCCGATCGTGACTACTCGACCGTGTCGGTGGAGATTCCCGAGGGAACCATGGCCGCACTGCATTTCGAGGTGGTCGGTCAGGTCGCCGGAGTCGACCGCATCGTGCTCGAGCATTACACCCGCACACACCCCGAACAGTGTCCGCAGTGGCCGAGCCCCGTCGACGGTGACGGCTGCTACCGCATCACCATCTCCGGTGAGCCGCAGATGTCGGTGGAGTTCGCCCATCACGGTGAGAACGGCGATCACAACGTGTCGGGGATGATCGTGACGGCAATGCGATTGGTGAATTCGGTTGCCGCGGTGGTTGATGCACAACCAGGCCTGGTGACGGCACTCGACCTGCCGCTCATCACCGGAGTCGGGCTGGTGTCGCGCTAGGAGGCGCGCTTCGCCGGTTGGCTGCGCTTCCAGGAATTACTGCACTGCAGCGTATTTCGTAATTCTCGGACAAGTCGGACAAATCAAATCTTTGGTATTTGGTTATGCTAACCTTGGCCGCCATGGTCACGGAGCAGGTTGCCAGCCCACCGGTCGAACGCGCCAGGGCATCGGCGAACCGTCGGCGAACGTCGAAGAAGCCGGTGCGACGTGCTCTGATCGTGACGCACCGGTGGAGTTCGATCGTTCTCGGTCTGCTTCTGGTGGTCGTCTGCACCAGCGGCGCGATCCTGGTGTACGAGCCAGAACTGGTGCGCGCCACCAACTCCTCGCTGTTCACCACCACCGACACCGGGCGCCAGGCGAGTTTTACCGACGCGGTGTCAGCCGTCCACACTGCCGACCCGGATTTCGATGCCCAGTACCTGTCACTCAAGGACGGTGTGTACTTCATCAGTTCCGCCGATACGGCCGCGGGCACCTGGGCTGTCGATGCCGGAACCGGAAAGGTCAACGGCCACGGCGATATTGACGGCGGTTTTCTGGGTTTCCTGGTCAACCTGCATGACTGTGGCCTGACCTGTGAAGGCTATCCGGGGTACATCTCGTGGTTGGCCAAGCCTTCGGTGGTCGCCGATTGGGGTTGGTTCACCGCCGATATGACCTGGGGTGCACTACTTCTCGGGATCAGTGGACTGTTGCTGGTTTTTCTGGCCATCTCCGGCATCGTGATCTGGTACCCAGGGCTGCGACGCTGGCGCAACGGTTTTCGGGTGCGCATCGGCAAGGGGCGATTCGCGCGGGATACCGACCTGCACAACGTGATCGGCATCGTGGCCGCGATCCCGCTGCTCATCTGGGGGCTGACCGGGATGAACTTCGAGATCCCGGGCGTCGGCAAGGTGTGGTACGCCGCCACCGGAGGTGTCGCGCCGGCCGACGACGCGTATACGATGCCGACCTCGGAGTCGACCGGACCTCTCATCTCCCTCGACCAGGCAATTGCCGCCGCGCAGGCGCACTACCCCGGATCGCACGCCACCTGGGTGGGGATGCCGTCGGAGGGCTCGGAGTACTACTCGGTGGATCTGCTTGTCGGAGGGCCGGATCTGTGGTCGGGGAGCGCGACCTACCACGGCAACCGAGAGCTCGGAATCGACGGCCATGACCCGTCGGTGATCAAGGAGTTCTCCGGGGCGCCGGCGACGGTCTCCAACACTATCGCCGACGACTGGGCACAGCCGACCCTGCACTACGGGGTGTCGGTCAACGGCTGGTGGCGGGCGCTGTGGTTCATCTTCGGGATGACGCCGCTGCTACTGATGGTCACCGGGCTGAGTACCTGGCAGATCCGAAACCGCAACGCGCGGCGCAGACGTCGTCGCGCCCGTGACCGTGCGGCCGCTACGCCCGACACCTCGACCGACTCGACGGGCGTCGCAGCCGCGACCGACGTCGAATGAATCCATCTGTGGCATTACTGCTCTGCGTCGCGTGCGTAGGGGCGGCGCTGTGGTCGCTCCTGGGCCTGACCTCCGTGCCGTCACTGGAGTGGCCGACGCGAGTCACCGTGACCGTCGCGGTCGCTGTGATCGCCTGGACCGCAGGCGGTCTGGTGGCGTGGATGATCGGCGCCGATGCCCCTGCGCGACCCGAGGTGTTCCTCGGCTACGCGGCCACGGCGGTGGGTCTCGCGGCATTCGGCATACCAGCAACGACGACCCTCGGTCGGCGTGGAGCCGCCGTCGCCCGGGCGCTCATCCTGGCTCTCTTGGCTTTCGTGTGCTGGCGAGCCGAATCCGTCTGGCTGATCGGCGTGCCCGGGATGCATGGCTGACCGCACCGGAACTTGTGCGAAAGAACTTTCGACAACCTCTTGCCAACCCGACAAACCCGGCATACACTCGAACACAGCACCACGCAAACACGTGTTCGATAGCGCCGGGGGGGTGACAATTATGGTCGATACCGCGTTACCCGACGTGTCGGGGTTGTCGACCACCCAGAAAATCGCCCTCGCCCACCGCTTGGTTGATTCGCTGGCGTCGGATGATTTGACCGGCCTGTCCAACGACGACCTGGTCACCGTCGCTCAGTCCACCGAACGGTTGATCACCCGCATCACGGTCCAAGGTGATCGGCAGATTGTGGAATTCTCCGACCGCCATCTGGCCCGCGAGTACGGGTTCGGGTCGATCACCGACGCCATGATCGGCCTGTTGCGTGTGTCGGAACCGTGGCGGCGGGGGAAGCAACTGAAAGCGACCGCCACGTTCCACACCTTCACCGGTGAGGTTGCCGCCCCCAAATATCCGGCACTGGCCGAGGCGATGGCGTCCGGTGCGGCCGGCCCGTCCCATGCGGTGGTGGTGATCGACGTGTTGGACCGTATCCCGGCGGCAGTGCCGTTCGACGAGAAAATGTCGGCCGAGGCCACGATGGCCGGGTTCGCCCGCACCCACACCCCCTCCGATCTTCGGATCTTGGGGGCGCGGGTGTTGGCGCACCTCGACCCCGACGGCCACCTGACCGACGATTCGGATCGGCAACGCCGCCGCCAGATCCGCATCGGCCGCCAAGACGCGCAGAAAATGAGTGGCCTGTCGGGGCAGATGACCCCGACCTTGACCGCACACCTCGAAGCGGTACTCGCCGCGTGGGCGGCCCCCGGAATGAACAACCCCGCCGATCCGGAGTCCCCCACCGGGAGTCGCGAGGACGCCGACCCCGACGCGTTGGCGGCTGCGGCAGCCCGCGATCACCGCGATCAGGTCCAACGCAACCATGATGCGTTGGAGGCGGTCCTGCGTGCCGGGTTGGATGTGGGTCTCGGCCCGCAATCGCATCGCGGGCTGCCGCCGCATCTGATCATCAAAGCATCTCTGTCGGAGTTGATTGCGCAGACCGGGGTCGGGGTCACGGCGACCGGCACTTTGCTGCCGATCACCGATGTCATCGCGTTGGCGGCCCAGAGCCAGCCGTGGCTGGCGGTGTTCGACGACCACACCCGCCTGCCGCTGTATTTGGGTCGGGCGCGGTTGGCGAGTCAAGGACAGCGGATCGCGTTGTTCGCCAAAGACGGTGGTGAATACTGCTCGTTTCCCGGGTGCACTCAACCTGCCGCGCACGTGGAAATTCATCACGCCACCACAGATCATGCGAAAGGTGGGCTCACCAACATCGGTGACCTCGCCCCCGCCTGCGGGAAACACAACCGGATGG
>NZ_MVPX01000720.1:0-3274 GCF_002043085.1 Gordonia sp. i37
GATCTCGGCGTCGATGTCGTCGAGCACCGACGCGTAGTACGACCTCGGTACCTGTCGCTCACTGCGTTCAATGAGGTCCTCGAAGTTGTGGTTCACCAACAGCTTTCCGTCCCGGTAGACGGTCTGCAGTAGGTTCTCCCCCTCCGCGGCGTCCTCACGACGGACCGTGCGGTACTCGCCGTCGCGGAACACCAGCGCCAGCCGGCCGCGCTTGGAACGTTTACCGGTGTCGGTCTTAGGTTCCTTGTAGACGTCGATCCACTCGCCATTAACCTTGGCGGCACTGGCCTTCTGCGCAAACGCCAGCGAGTCCCGGTTGATGTACTGCAGTAGGCCACCACCCATACCTAGATAGATGTTGTCCGCTGCCAACCCGCGGCGATCGAGCTCACGGTAGATCGTCTTGAGCGAGTCGATGGTGAGCCCGTCGCCCTGCGCTGCGCGCACGTAGTCGGGAAGTACCTTGTAACCCTTGGAGTTCGTCTCCGCCCCGAAGGCGTCGATGAGCCCTTCGATGGTGTCGGCGATGACGGTCGCGGGATCTCCGGAGTCCGGGCGCACCAGGATGGTGCTTCCGGAGTTGATAACCTGCTCCTTGAGCTCGCTGCCGAAGATCTGCCGGACCGCGTTGTCGAGGTCGTAGGAGTCCGACACCGCCACCACGAACGGCCAGCCCTTGTACTGCTCGATCAGGTTGGCGTGGGCGGCGGCCTCGTTGTCGCGGCCCCACGACGTGACTGTCGTGTGCTCGGAGTTGGGCTGCGAGATCGCCGGCCGCAGCGCGTTGTAGTACAGAGTGGCCGCGAGTGATCCGGAGATGGTGTTAGTCTGCCGGAAGTTGATCAGATGCGCCAACCCGCCCAGCGCGGCCGACTCCTGCGAGGACACCCCGCGCGCGCCGTAGTCTTGCAGGACATCCCGCAGGATCTCCGGATGGTCGGAGGTCTTCTCCAGTGCTTCGCGGATGAGTTGTTTCGCGACCCAGCTGGTGGTGGCGACCGATGTCGGATACCAGACCGAGCGCAGCAGCGCCGTCTCGAAGAAGCTGGTGGCCCAGTGGTACTTCGGGTCGGTGTTCACCACCTGCACCAGCACGTTCTTGTTCGGCAGCACGGTACCTTCGGGCACCGCCTCGATCTCGACCGGCAAGAAGCCGTCGTGCTCGTTGACGATCCCGAGCCAGCCCTCGCGGTTGAACGGGATCTCGTGCTGGCGAGTGACGATCTCGGCCTCATCAATGTCGTCGATAGTCAACGGCCGCAACAAGTGTCTCTTGATGAACGCCTGCAGCCCGACGAACAGATGCGCCGGGAACGGCCCGCCACGGGACTCTATGTAGCTCGACACGTGCTCAGTGCCCGGCGGGTACAGGTTCCAGTGAGAATGCTTGTAAGTGTCGGTGTTGAGGATGAGGTTGTCGAAATTCGACAGGATTCGAGACATGGGAAACTCCGATTGAGGTGTGAGAAAGGACGTGCTTAATCTGCGCATTAAGGCGAAGCCGCGACCTGGTCGCGGCGCTGTTGGGGCGTCACTACCTACAGTGAGAGATGGCCAACGCGGCATTGGGATTCATGCAGCACTGGCAGCTGCAACGGTCTTTCCACACGTTCGCCCACGGTAGTCGCGAGCGTGGCAGTGACCAGAGATGAAACCAGCGTGAATTTGGATCGTCCACATAGCACCCAGCCGTGGGCTGTTGCCATCCGGCCTCTCTTGGCATGTCCCCCATGAACCGGTCCGGTTGGTTTTAGAGTCCTGATTGCCCTGATGAGGGCGCGAAGGGACGATAGGGGTCATGGCAGGACGTAAGCGTCGCTCGGCCGAGGACATCGTGCGCAAGCTGCGCCGAGCCGACGAGCTGGCCGCCGAAGGCAAGACCGGCGAGGAGATCGCCGCCGACCTCGAGGTATCGGCAGCGACGTTGTACAACTGGCGCCGCCAGTACGGCGGCATGGACGGCGACGCCGCCAAAGAACTCAAGGAATTGCGAGATCAGAACAGCCGACTCAAGCGGCTCCTCGCCGACGCCGAGTTGGAGAAGGACGCACTGCGGGAGATCGCCAAGGGAAAATTCTGAGCCCAACCGCCAAACGCGCCGCCATCGACATGCTCAAAGATCGCATGAGCATGTCAGAACGCAAGGCGTGCAAGGTTGTTGGGCTCGCCCGCTCCGCCTATCGACAATTGCCGCAGGCGCAGACACCGGCCGATCCCGATGCCGGCCTGCGTGAGCAGCTACGGAGCTACGCCCGCAAGAACCCACGCCACGGGTTCCGTCGGGCGTGGGCGTGGCTGCGTTTCGACGAGGGCGATGAGGTCAACAAGAAGAAGGTCCACCGGTTGTGGAAGGACGAAGGATTGCAGGTGCGCCGGATGCCCCGCCGTAAACGGGCGGGCCAGTCGTCGGTACCAGTCGTGGTCGCCGACGCGCCGAAAGTGGTGTGGGCTTTGGACTTTCAGTTCGACTCCACCGTCGACGGACACAAGATCAAGATCGCGTCCATGGTCGATGAACACACCCGCATGTCGCTGCTGAACATCGTCGATCGCTCGATCACCGCCGAGCGGCTGATCGAGGAGTTGAAGAAGGTCTTCGCGATCTGGGGTGGCCCGCCGCTGGTGCTGCGCATGGACAACGGGCCTGAGTTCATCTCAGAAGCCCTCCAAGCGTTTTGTGCAGGGTCGGTGGGGATTTCCTACATTCCGCCTGGCACGCCGTGGAACAACGGGTTCATCGAGTCGTTCAACAACCGGTTGCGCGACGAGTGTGTGAACCGCAACTGCTGGCCCACCCTGTTGGAGGCCCGCGTGGTCATCGGCGACTTCAAAGACCACCACAATCACCGACACCGCCACTCAGCGCTGGGCTACAAGACCCCGGCCGAGTACGCTGCCGGATGCACCCACCGGCATCACCCTGTGGGCTGCGAGATCGACTGACCAACCGTAAGAAGGAACTGGCTTTAGAACAGACTGGACCGGTTATCGGGGACCTGCCACTGCAAATCCCCGCCGAGCGCCGGGTTGTCCGCCGACCACGTCCACAACAAACCGTTGGTCGGTTTCGCCGAGAACGTGGTGTCCGCCAATCCTTGTGCCGCCAACTCCACGATCGTCTCGAACGCGGCCGCACAGATCTGCTCGGGGGTCCGCGGATCCGGGGAGCCGTCGGGTTGAGGCTTGGGCGCCGACAAGGTGTCCATCAGAGTGCGGGTTTTCTCCCCGGCGATGATGTCGAGGTTCGCCGAGATCTCCAACCGGCCGTCGTCGG
>NZ_MVPX01000721.1:0-281 GCF_002043085.1 Gordonia sp. i37
GAATTCTCCGACCGCCATCTGGCCCGCGAGTACGGGTTCGGGTCGATCACCGACGCCATGATCGGCCTACTCCGTGTGTCGGAACCGTGGCGGCGGTGGAAACAACTGAAAGCGACCGCCACCTTCCACACCTTCACCGGCGAGGTCGCCGCCCCCAAATATCCGGCACTGGCCGAGGCGATGGCCTCCGGTGCGGCCGGCTCGTCGCATGCGGCGGTGGTGATCGACGTCCTCGACCGTATCCCGGCGGCAGTGCCGTTCGACGAGAAAATGTCGGCCGA
>NZ_MVPX01000073.1:0-13311 GCF_002043085.1 Gordonia sp. i37
GCTTCCGTGAATGGCCGGAAACCAGCAGCGGTGCAACAGGTCTCGAGGCTCGTCGCTAACGCTCCTCGACACCTCGACCACCGAGATGAAAGCGCTCCTCGGCACCTCGACCAACCTCGACCACCGGGAGAAAGGGAACGCCACTAACGCTCCTTGGCACCTCGACCATTGGGACGAAAGATCCGACGGGCTGATCGACCACCGGGACGAAAGATCCGACGGGCTGCTCGACCACCGAAAAGAACGGCCTCGAGACCCGGTCAGCCGACGCTCATAGGGTCCAGGAGTGCACCGGCTCGCCCTCGTGCATGTGGGTGACGTAGTCGGCCAGCATTCCGCGGAGGGCGGTGGTGCGGTCCTCGCCGGCCTGCTCGCGTGCGGCGACTGCCCGACGCTGCCATACCGAGCCGGTTTGTCTTGTGACGCAGCGGCCTTCGATGACCGACAGGTAGCGGGCACGCGCTTTGGAGGAGACTCCGAATGCGCGGAGGCCGTCGTCGGCGAGGGGGAGTAGTCGACGGAGGGTGAGCTCGTCGGGGCGCACCCAGCCCACGTCGGGCCAATACAGTTGCGACTCAAGGCCTCCGCGGGCGCCGGCATGCAGATTCTCGGCAGCGGCATTGAACGACATCTGCGACCACAGCGGCCGGTCGGCCTCCACGAGACCGCGGACCACCCCGTAGTAGAACGCGGCGTTGGCCATGGTGTCGACGACGGTCGGCCCGGCGGGCAGCACACGGTTCTCCACCCGCAAATGGGCCTGCCCGTCGACGACGTCGTAGACCGGCCGGTTCCAGCGGTACACGGTGCCGTTGTGCAGACGCAGTTCCTCGAGCGCGGGGATGCGCCCCGCGTCGAGTTCGGCGAGCGGATCGACGTCCGTCGACACCGGTAGCAGCGCAGGAAAATAGCGGGTGTTCTCCTCGAACAGGTCGAAGATCGTGTTGATCCATCGCTCCCCGAACCACACTCGCGGTCGCACGCCCTGGTTCTTCAGTTCCAGCGGCCGGGTGTCGGTCGCCTGCTCGAAGACGGGGATGCGACTCTCGTGCCACAGCGCTGTCCCTGCCAGGAACGGGGCGTTGCCGGCCAGCGCGACCTGCACCCCGGCGATCGCCTGCGCGGCATTCCAATGCGCGGCGAAATCCTCCGGTGCCACCCGAAGATGGAGTTGCAGGGACGTACACGCGGCCTCGGGCAGGATGGAATCGGTTGAGGTGTGCAGTCTTTCGCTGACGTGATGCTCGCCGAGCGGGACCCCGGCGATGTCGATCTCGATGTCCTCACCGCGGGCGGCAAAGATCTGTTGGTTCAGCAGGTCGTAACGCGGATTCGCCGAGATCCATTGATGTGCGAAGTGCTCGGTCCGCAGGGTGGGCAGCGTGCCGATCATGACGAGGTGCGTACCGACGCGGGTGGCCTGTTGCTCGGCGCGATTGAGCGAGGTGCGCAGCCGTTGTTCGAGAGACATCGTGTCGTTGTCGACGAAAGGCCGCGGCGAGACGTTGATCTCGATGTTGAACTGGCCGAGTTCGGTCTGATAGTCGGGGTCGGCGATGGCGTCGAGCACCTCGGCGTTGGCCATGGCCGGGTTCATCTCGTCGTCGACGAGATTGAGCTCGACCTCCATGCCGAGCAACGGCTCGGGCGGAGCGCCGTGGTCGGTGAACAAGCCGTCGGCGAGCATCCGGGCGATCGCCTCGGTGCCCCGGCTGACCTGCTTGCGAAAACGCACCCGGTCGGCGCCGGAGAACTGCTGGGTGCTGACGTCGGTGCCCATTGCTCAATCCTGCCCGGTCCGTCCGGGTTGCGGGCGCGATCAGCGCAGGGCACTCAACGCAGGGCGGCCACGACCTGATCGGCCATCGCCTGCTGGCCGCGCGCGTTGGCGTGCATGGACGGGAAGTTGACCGCACCCAGCGTCGGCTCGACCCAGCGCCGATCACCAGCGCAGGCGTCGTGGCCTGCGGACGCCTTCGTCATATCGACGAAGGTCGCATGCGTCGTCGCCGCGGCACGGCGCAAGGCGTCGTTGAGGGCGGCGAAGGCCTGGTGCAGGTATTCGGTGTCGGCGGGCGTGGTGAGCAGCGCAGCCGAGCAGACCGGGGATCCCACGGCCGGGAAGATCTGCGGATATCCGACGAGCACGACACGGGCGTTCGGGGCGGCGCGGTCGATGTGGCGCAACGCATTCACCAGGTCGGGGTAGGTCGAGGTGTTGATCTTGTCGACCAACGAGGTGCCGAATGCATCGCGGCACGGGGCGGCCGACAGCGGCGCGGACAGCCAGGCCTGCTGGCAGGCCGACGTCGAGTCGCTGAACAGCCCGTTGTTGTTCGCGCCGATCGTCAGGGTGATCAAGTGGGTCGCCGGTCCCAACGCGTTGATCTGCGGTCCCTGCCACCGGTACTGCGACTGGGTCAGGTCGGCGGTCGTCGCGCCGGCGCAGCTGACGTCGGCGACATTCATCCCACGTCGCTTGGCGACGAGGTGGGAGTAGTTGACGCTCGAGTTCGAGCAGAAGGTGGCCGCACTCGTGGCCTGGGGGAACACCGATGCGCCTGCGCTGTAGCTGTCACCGAGGTTCACGTAGGGATATCCGTCGGCCGCCTGCGCCCCGCCGGCCTGAGCGAGTCCGCCGAGAAGGGCGACGGCTGTGGCCGCCGCGGTCAGCACGGTTCGGATGCCGAGGCGTCGGTGGGGGCTGCGGCCGTACGGCAATGGCATTCGGTGACTCCAGATCGTGGTGCTCGTGTTACTGACGTTGTTAGTGTGACAAATGGTACTGATGATGTCGTCGGGCTCGTCCGGAGCGTTACCGGAATGGGTCCTGACTGCCCGGCCACGTGCCCGAACGATCCCGCCGCGAGGCGGCGTGAATCGACGGCGAGGCATCATGGGCGGCGTGCCCGCCCGAAAACCCATCGATCCCACCGACACCCGCGCAGCGGTACTCGCTGTCGTCGAGTGGTTGCGCGATGAGCAACTGCCCGCGCCTGCACGGCCCACGCTCGCGGCCGCGGTCCGGCTGACCGCGCGCACGCTGGAGGACATCGCACCGGGGAACTCCGTCGAGGTCCGAGTGCCACCGTACGTGGCCGTCCAATGCATCGAGGGTCCGCGGCACACGCGGGGGACTCCGCCGAACGTCGTGGAGACCGACCCGCGCACCTGGTTGAGCCTGGTCGTGGGGGATGCGCGATTCGCCGATGCCGTCGAGTCCGGTGCGGTCACGGCGTCGGGATCCCGCGCGGGCGAGGTCGCGCAGTGGCTGCCCCTGGTGCCGGTGCCCCGCCCCGACCTATGACCCTGCTCACCCCGGAGGAATATCGTCGGGCGCGTCGTCGCTGCACGGTTGGCATCGGGGCGGTACCGATCGGTAGACTCCGGAGGGTCTCCAGCCCATTGCCGCGTTGGCTTCCGCACGGCCGGTCTCGCCCGTGATCGGATCACCATCGTGACCCGACATCTCATCCGGCCGTGGTGTCCGCGTCCGGATGTGCAGACCAGAGCCCAGCCCCAGGGAGATCGTCGATGACCGAAGAGTCGATAGCCGGCCGGAACCTCCTGGCCCCCACGTCGCGGGCATGTCCCTCGAGCCGACCGATCGACGAACCCGAGAACGAGCCGCGCGAGGAGTGCGGCGTTTTTGGTGTCTGGGCTCCGGGTGAGGACGTCGCGAAGCTCTCGTACTACGGCCTCTACGCCCTGCAGCACCGGGGTCAGGAGGCCGCCGGGATCGCGGTCGGCGACGGCTCGCAGGTGCTGGTCTTCAAAGATCTCGGACTCGTCAGCCAGGTGTTCGACGAGCAGACGCTGGCATCGATGGTCGGCCACGTCGCGATCGGCCATTGCCGCTACTCGACGACCGGATCGACCACCTGGGAGAACTCCCAGCCGATCTTCCGCACCACCGACGCCGGGACAGGGGTTGCGCTGGGCCACAACGGCAATCTGGTCAACACCGCGGAGCTCGCGGCGCGCGCGCGTGAGGTCGGCATCAAGAGCACCGCGGCGACCTCGGATTCCGACGTCGTCGGCGCGCTGCTGGCCCATGGTGCCGCCGACAGCAGCATCGAGCAGGCGGCCATGGAGTTGCTCCCCACCCTGCGCGGTGCCTTCTGCCTGACCTTCATGGATGAGCACACCTTGTACGCGGCGCGCGACCCGCACGGCGTCCGCCCGCTGTGCCTGGGCCGGCTGGATCGGGGGTGGGTCGTCGCCTCGGAGACCGCGGCCCTCGACATCGTCGGTGCGTCGTTCGTGCGTGACATCGAACCCGGTGAACTGCTCGCCATCGACGCCGACGGCGTCCGCAGTTCCCGTTTTGCCGAGCCGACGCCACGCGGCTGCGTCTTCGAATACGTCTATCTCGCCCGCCCGGACAGCGTCATCCACGGCCGCTCGGTGCATTCGACGCGTGTCGACATCGGGCGGCGGCTGGCCCGCGAGTTCCCGGCGGTCGGCGACCTGGTGATCCCGGTACCCGAGTCGGGTACGCCTGCGGCCGTCGGGTTCGCCCAGGAGTCGGGGATTCCCTACGGGCAGGGGCTGATGAAGAACGCCTACGTCGGCCGTACCTTCATCCAGCCGTCGCAAACCATTCGTCAGCTCGGTATCCGTCTCAAGCTGAACCCGCTCAAAGAGGTCATCCGCGGCAAACGTCTTGTTGTCGTTGATGATTCGATCGTGCGCGGCAACACCCAACGCGCATTGATCCGGATGCTGCGGGAGGCGGGTGCGGCCGAGGTGCACGTCCGTATCGCGTCGAGTCCGGTGCGCTGGCCCTGTTTCTACGGCATCGATTTCGCCTCGCCCGCCGAACTGATCGCCAACGGCATGGAGTCCGAGGAGCACATGGTCGAGGGCGTCCGGCAGGCGATCGGCGCCGATTCGCTCGGCTACATCAGTACCGAGGAGATGATCGCGGCGACGCATCAGGAGCCGTCGGCGCTGTGTGCGGCATGCTTCGACGGCAACTATCCGATCGAACTGCCCAAGGAGTCGTCGCTGGGCAAGGCGGTGCTCGAGCAGATGCTCGCCAACGCCGCCGACGACGCCCGGATCGACCCATTGACCGCTCCCAATGACAACGTCAGCGCCGTGATGCGGCCCTGAAGCACTCGGGTAGCGTGTCTCCCGTGAGCGAACAGGATGCGGCTGACGAGAAGTCCACTTCACCTTCCGCGGATCTTCCTTCTGGCGGCCTGTCGTACGCGGGGGCCGGGGTCGACATCGACGCCGGTGATCGCGCTGTCGAGCTGATCGGGCCGCACGCCAAACGCGCCACCCGCCCGGAGGTTCTCGGCGGCCTCGGCGGATTCTCCGGACTGTTCGCCCTCAAGGGCAACTACCGCGAGCCGGTACTCGCCGCGGCGAGCGACGGCGTCGGCACCAAACTCGCCGTCGCGCAAGCGATCGGCAAACACGACACCGTCGGCCAGGACCTGGTGGCCATGTGCGTCGACGACCTCGTGGTGTGCGGCGCCGAACCGCTGTTCCTGCAGGACTACATCGCCATCGGCAAGGTGGTCCCGGAGACGGTCGCCGAGATCGTCGCCGGCATCGCCGACGGCTGCGTGATCGCCGGCTGCGCACTGCTCGGTGGCGAGACCGCCGAACATCCCGGTCTCATGCGCGACGACCACTACGACCTCTCGGCGACCGCGGTGGGCGTCGTCGAGGCCGACCAGGTGCTCTCGCCGGATCGGGTCCGCGCCGGCGACTCGGTGATCGCACTGGGTTCCTCGGGCCTGCACTCCAACGGATATTCGCTGGCGCGCAAGGTCCTTCTCGATTGGGGCCACATGGATCTCGGAGGCGATGTCGAGGAATTCGGTCGCACCCTCGGTGAGGAACTCCTCGAACCGACACGCATCTACGCACGCGATTGCCTCGCGCTGGCGGCCGAGGCCGATGTTCGGACGTTCGCCCACATCACCGGTGGCGGGCTCGCCGAGAACCTGGCCCGGGTCATCCCGTCGGGGCTCGTGGCCGAACTCGAACGCAATACCTGGACTCCCGCACCGATTTTCGCCATGATCGCCCAGCGCGGTCGCGTCGAGCAGGCCGAGATGGAACGCACCTTCAACATGGGTGTCGGCATGGTGGCCGTGGTGGCGCCCGAGGACACCGATCGTGCCCAGGCGGTACTGACCGCGCGCCACGTCGACAACTGGGTGCTCGGCACCATCAAGCGCAATCCCGAGGCCAAGGGTGGATCGGGGCGCGTGAACCTCGTCGGCGATCACCCACGCTTCTGACAAGCGCTACTACAAGTAACCGCCCGGGGAGACGCTGAGAAACCAACGATCACCGGTCCGTTCGCCGAACGCACTCGAGACTTGCGTTCGATGAACGAACCGGTGATCGCCTGTGGTGGCGCTACCGTGACGACGACGCCGGGGCGGTCGGCGTCAAGGGGTGAGCGAAATGAGGGCGGTCGCGCTCAGGCGCGACGCCACTCGTCCTCTTCAAGCCACTCGTCCACCGGATCCGGGCGGTCTGCCGAATCCGCCGAACCCGACAACTCGCGCTGCAAGCTGTCGAAGTCGGTGTGGGGAGTGGAGTACTTCAGCTGACGAGCAACCTTCGTCTGCTTTGCTTTAGCCCGGCCGCGGCCCATATGGGACCCCCTCGCACAATGACGGGGCGGCCAAACTGGTGGCGGCCCCGTTCTCTCGGTAGTTGAGTATCTCGTGGGCACCAGTTTAGCGCGCGTTTCGCGATTACGCGGATTGCCCCGGCAATGGCACGCCGACCAGCTGCGATGGGGTGTTGCCCGGGGCCTTCCCGGTGTGCTCGGGCCGGTGGCCGTCAGACCTTCGCGACGCGGGCGAGATGTCGGCTCGCCTCGCGACGAACCTTCGCGGGTAGGTCGTCGGCGGCCAGCAGGGTCTGTAGGGGCTCGGCGTCGGTGCCGGTCAGCAGATCGCGGACGGTGACTCCGTGGTCCGGGCGGGCGACGACGCGGATCTCGTCGCCGGCCCCGATGCTTCCGGGCGTGAGAACCCGCAGGTAGGTGCCGACGTCACCCTGCTGCATGAACCGTTTGACCCACCGGGGCTCGCCCGCCCACACGGCGAAGGTCCGGCACGGGGTCCGGGGGATGGTGGTCTCCAGCAGGACGCCGGTCGAGGGATCCTCCGGTGGCCCGACCCACCAGCGTTCGCCGACGAGCGCATCGGTGACGGGCAGGCCGTCGACGCGCAGGTTCTCCCCGAACCAGCCGTAGGGCAGGTCGCGACCGAGCTCGTCGGCCCAGCGGCGCGCCTCGCGGTCGTCGTAGGCGTAGACGGCCTGGTCGTGGCCCCCATGGTGTTTCGTGTCACGGACGTGGTCGTTCAACAGGCCGAGCTCGCCGACCTGCACCCGCCCGTCGTGGGGGCGCTTGTCGATGGCGCTGATGCCCGCCCGGCCGAGGTCGACGTCGGCGTGGACCGCGCAGACCGCCAGGACGCGCCCGTCCGGCTGACCCTGGTGTGCCGGCTCGGGCGGGGTCACCGTCATGCCCGTCCGCGCAGGCGTTCGACGGCCGCCCGGCCCGCCTGGACCCGGTCGTCGGCGTCCACGGAGTCGGGATCGACGCGGGCGGCCATCGGGGGTTCGTCGGCGTCGCCATTCACGAGTAACTCGACGTCGGGGCCGATGCCGCGCTTGAGCAGTCCGAGGGCGATGGGGCCGAGGTCGAAGTGGTCGACGGCGGTGCCGAGGCGGCCGACGGTGCGCCCTCCCGCGGTGATCGGGGTTCCGGGCGGCGGACGGTGATCGGAACTGCCGTCGAGATGCAGCAGCACGAGTTGCCGCGGCGGCTTACCGAGATTGTGCACGCGAGCGACGGTCTCCTGACCGCGGTAACAGCCCTTGTCGAGGTGGACGGCGCCGAAACGCTCCGGACCGCCGATCCATCCCGCCTCGTGGGGGATGGTGCGTTCGTCGGTGTCGACGCCGAGGCGGGGACGCCGGGCGGCGACACGCAGGGCGTCGAAGGCCCAGCTGCCGGCCATCCGTGCGCCGGCCTCGGTGAGCTGCTCCCACCAGCGCAGCAGCAGGAACTCCGGTACGACGAGGTCGACCATCGGCAGCGAGGTGTCGGTGTGCGGTCCCTCCGACAGGGGCGGCATCATCCGCCAGAAGCCGAGCGGCTCGTCCTCGTGATGGGATTCGGGCAGGTCGCCGGCCTGGTAGGGCGCGGCGTCGGGGTCGATCTCGAGGAGATCGGCGATCGGTCCGCGCACCGCGTCGGGGCCGATGAGGGTGAGGACCTTGACGTCGGCACGCGCCGCGGGTTGCACCTTGGCCCAGAAGACCATCCTGGTGAGGAACGTCAGCAGGGCCTCGCCGCGTGCGGCCTCGGTGTCGATCCAGATGACCTCGTCGACGTCGGTGAGCACGAAATGGTCCTCGACTCGGCCGTTGGCGTCGAGGGACAGCGCCTCGGCACTCGACCGGTCACCGAGGTCGCTCACCTGCTGCGAGCAGATCGTGTTCAGCCAGGTGAGGCGTTCGGGGCCGGGGAGTTCGAGGACCGCACGGTCGGTGCGGTCGACGATGGCCGCGCCGCGGACCGCCGCCCGCTGCTCACCGAGGGGATCGCCGTAATGCCAGGCGACTCCAGTGCCCTGCGGAGTGGTGGGAGTCTCGGGAGCGGCGACCGCGCCCTGGCTGGAATACCTGGTCAGGATGGGTGAGCGGCTCACGAGTCGAGTCTACGCGGCGGGTCGATAGGGTGGCGGCATGTCCCAGCCCGACAAGTCCCAGCCCGACAAGTCCCAGCCCGCAGTGTCGCAGTCCATCCTGGTGTCCCTCGATGGAACCGTCCTCGATCCCGAGGTCCCGTTCCTGCATGCCGACGATCTGGCCGCGGTGCGGGGCGACGGGATCTTCGAGACGCTGCTGATCCGCGACGGATGGGCGCGGTGCGTCACCCTTCATCTGCAGCGTCTGGCCCGCTCCGCGGAGATGCTCGATCTGCCCGAGCCGGATGCCGAGAAGTGGCGTTCGGCGATCGAGGTGGCGACGCGCACGTGGGTCGACCGCAACGGTGAGTTCGCCGAAGGTCTTCTACGCCTTGTCTATTCGCGTGGGCGGGAAGCTCATCCGGCAGGCGCGGGTGCCGAGTCCGGGGCGCCGACGGCGTACCTGACGGTTGGTCCGGTCGCCGAGCGGGTCGTAGCGGTCCGGGCGAACGGGGTCTCGGTGATCACCCTGGACCGCGGCTACTCGATCGATGTCGCCGACGCCGCCCCGTGGCAGTTGCTCGGTGCCAAGACCCTCAGCTATGCGACCAACATGGCTGCGCTGCGTCATGCCGCCGACAACGGCTACGACGATGTGATCTACGTCAGCAGCGAGGGTGCGATTCTGGAGGGTCCGCGCTCGACGGTCGTTGCTGTGATGGGGAAGACACTCGTCACCCCGCCGGCCGAAATCGGCATCCTGCCCGGCACCACCCAGGTGGCGACGTTCGCGTTGGCGGCCGAAGAAGGCTGGCAGACCGAGACCCGGGTACTGCGTCCGGCCGATCTGCTCGAGGCCGATTCGGTGTGGCTGATCAGCAGCGTCCCCCTCGCCGCGCGGGTGACCGCGCTCAACGGTCACCCCCTGCCTGTGACGGAAGTTTGCCAGGATTTTATCGATTTGGTCGACCGCGCCATTTCTGCTGACCGATAATGGCTGGTGTCTGCGGGCTCTCCCCGCGGACACCAGCGAGATCCAGCCCACAAATGAACCCAGGTGACGGGACTTTTGGCGCTTGTTCGCGTGAGTGGCCAGGCGTAGCGTCACCGGTACGGTTACTACGTGGTGTAGTAGCCAACTTTCGTCCCGCGTCTCGCAGCCCGAGACGCGACCATGCGATTCGAGGCGACGTTGAACGCTCTGGATTTGTCACGATGGCAATTCGGTATCACGACCGTTTATCACTTCTTGTTCGTCCCGTTGACCATCGGTCTCGCGCCGATGGTGGCGATCATGCAGACGGTCTGGCACAAGACCGGAAACGAGCAGTGGTTACGAGCCACGAAATTCTTCGGGAAGCTGTTCCTGATCAATTTCGCCCTCGGTGTGGCCACCGGTATCGTTCAGGAGTTCCAATTCGGAATGAACTGGAGCGAATACAGCCGATACGTCGCCGATGTGTTCGGCGCGCCGCTGGCCCTCGAGGGACTGATCGCCTTCTTCCTCGAGTCGACCTTCCTCGGTCTGTGGATCTTCGGCTGGTCGCGTCTGCCGCGTCGGGTGCACCTGGCCACCATCTGGCTGGTCGCGATCGGCGTGACCGCATCGGCGTACTTCATCATCGCCGCGAACTCGTGGATGCAGCACCCGGTGGGTGTGGCCTGGGATGAAACGCGTAACCGCCCGGCCATGAACAACTTCTGGGCGGTCATCACCAACAACACGACCCTCGCCGCGTTCCCGCACGTGATCGCCGGTGCATGGCTGACCGCGGCCACCTTCGTCGGGGGCATCGGTATCTGGTGGATGTCGCGAAACATGTGGCGCGCCAAGAAGTTGCGCGTGGCCATCGACACCGGCGACACGAGGGGGATGCCCAAGACCACCTCGCCGAGCCAGATCGATGCCACCCCGGAGGATCTCGAGCGCGACGCCCATCGCCTGTGGCGTCCGGTGACCCGGTTCGCGTGCTGGGTGGCCATCGTCGCCGGCGTGCTGTTGTTCATCACCGGGGACTTCCAGGCGCAGATCATGTTCAAACAGCAGCCGATGAAGATGGCGTCGGCGGAATCGCTGTGCAACACCCAGGAGAATGCCGGTTTCTCGGTGCTCTCGATCGGGCGGCAGAACAATTGTGCCGACATCGACCACGTCATCGAGATCCCGGGCATGCTGTCCTTCCTGGCCACGCATCGCTTCGGTGAAACTTTGCAGGGCGTGAATCAGTTGCAGACGCAATATCAGGAAGCGCTGAACATGCCCGGCCAGAACTTCGCCCCCAATCTGTTCGTCACCTACTGGGGATTCCGCGCGATGATCACCTGGGCGCTCGGATCGGTCGTCGTGGCCTTCGGTGGACTGTGGTTCACCCGGCGAAAGAAGGTGGTCGAATCCAGACGCCTGGGCCTGTTGGCCCTCTGGATGATCCCGACCCCGTTCCTGGCCAACGCTTCCGGCTGGATCTTCACCGAGATGGGCCGCCAGCCGTGGGTGGTCGCACCCAACTGGGAGAACAACCTCGACCCGTTGCGCATACACATGCTCGTGCAGGACGGCGTCTCCAACCACACGCCACCGATCCTGTGGGTCACCATGATCGGCTTCACGCTGCTCTACGGCGGACTGGGTGTGGTGTGGTTCCTCCTGCAACGGCGTTACGCCATCGAGGGTCCCGCGGCATATGACCACATCGCTCCGGAGGTGGAGTCCGACGACTCCTATTCCGATGAGCCCAAACAGCTTTCGTTCGCGTACTGAGGAGCGGGACAGATGTCACTCGAAAACTTCTGGTTCATCGTCGTCGCGGTCCTGTTCATCGGATACTTCGTTCTCGAGGGCTTCGACTTCGGTGTCGGCATGCTGATGCCGTTCCTCGGCGCGAGCCACACCGGTGGCGACGAGAAGGTCGCGGCCGACGACGATGCCGCCGACCCGGACAAGCGCAGGCGTGCGCTGCTCAACACCATCGGCCCGGTGTGGGACGGCAACGAGGTGTGGCTGCTGACCGCCGGCGGTGCGCTGTTCGCGGCGTTCGGTGGTTGGTATGCAACGATGTTCACCGCGTTCTACCTGCCGCTGTTCCTGATCTTGATCGGACTGATCACCCGGGTCGTGGCCATCGAATGGCGGGGCAAGATCAACGACCCGCGCTGGCGGATGTGGTGCGACGTCGGCATCGGCCTGGGATCGTGGATTCCCGCATTGCTGTGGGGCGTGGCCTTCGCCAACGTCGTCCGCGGTCTGCCGATCGACGCCGCGCACCAGTACACCGGCGGATTCTTCAACCTGCTCAATCCCTATGCGCTACTCGGCGGTGTCACCACGCTGCTCGCGTTCCTGACCCACGGTGCGGTCTTCCTCGGACTCAAGACCAGCGGCGTGCTGCAGCAGGACGCGATGAGATACGCCAAGCTGCTGGCCATTCCGACGCTGGTCGTGGCCGCGGCGTTCCTGCTGTGGACGCAGTTCGCCTACGGCAACGGCTGGACGTGGATCCCGGTGCTCATCGCCGCTGTCGCCGCGCTGGTGATGGTGGCGGCGACCCAGGTGCAGCGCGAGGGCATCGCCTTCCTGGCGACCTCGATCGCCATCGCCGGGACCGTGGCGACGCTGTTCTCGGTGCTGTTCCCGAATGTGCTTCCGTCGACCACTGATTCGGCCTACAACCTGACCGTCGCCAACACCGCGTCGAGTCATTACACGCTGACCGTGATGACGATCGCCGCGCTGATCATGACGCCCATCGTCATCGCCTATCAGGGGTGGACCTACTGGGTCTTCCGCAAGCGCATCAGCGTTGGCCAGATCCCGGCACCCACCGGCCTGTCGTTGAAGGCATGGCAATAGCGGACGCGGACGGGGGTTCTCGACGCGCACGGCGGGCCCGCCCGCCGCTCGATCCCCGCCTGCTGCGGTATTCGCCCGCCACCCGGCGCTATGTGCTGGTGACCGCATTGCTGGCGGCGGTCACCACGGTCGCGGTGATCGTCACCGCGATGATGACGGCGTCGGTCCTCGCGGAGTTGGTGACCGAGCCGGCGCGCCGTTCCCTGGCCGCACAGTCGGTGCACCTGTGGGTGCTGGCGGCGGCGGTCGCCGTCCGCGTGCTCACCTCGTTCGGCCACGATCGGTACGCGCATCGGGCCTCGGCGACCGCGATCGCCGAGCTGCGCGCCCGCGCCCTGGATGTGCTGACCGACCCGGACCGCACGCCGCCGCGAGAGCTGGTGCAGCGCCGCGAACACGCGACGACGGTGCTGCTACGGGGACTGGGCGCGCTGGGCCCGTATCTGTCGGGATATGTGCCGGCGCTGATCGTGACGGTTCTGGTCACGCCGACTGTGCTGGCCGTCATCGCCGTCGCCGACTGGCCGTCGGCGGTGATCATCGTGATCACGCTGCCGCTGATCCCGCTGTTCATGATCCTCATCGGACTGATGACACGTGATCGCACCGAGCGCAAGCTCGCGACGATGAGCCGGCTCAGCGCTCAACTGCTCGACCTGGTCACCGGTTTGCCGACGCTGCGCGCACTCAATCGCGCTCGCGCGCCCGCCCGGCAGGTTGCCGACCTCGGGCAGGCGCACCGGCGCAGTTCGATGTCGTCGTTGCGGGTGGCGTTTCTGTCCGGTG